>NZ_CAXBCK010000067.1:0-15007 GCF_963974425.1 uncultured Marixanthomonas sp. | reverse complement strand
TTAAAAGACACCGCCAAAGAAGTTGAAATTACACAATTAAAACAAAGCCTAGCCTTAGCCGAATACACAAAAACAGCAGAATATATTAGCAAAGAGCAAGCCGCCGAAGCCCATAGCGCTACAATTGGTGAGAATTTTATGGACTTTTTAGGGTACAATCCGCTGCAAAATAGCATCGATGTATATTTATTAGCCGATTATGTGTCGCCTTCACAATTGGAAGAAATTACAGACGAGCTAATGACTAAAGATTTTATTGATGAAGTGGTGTACGATAAACCCCTCATCGCTCTGTTAAATGACAATGTGAAAAAAATTAGTTTTTGGGTGTTAGTCGTTAGTGGAATTTTCCTCTTTATCGCGGTATTGCTTATCAATAGTTCTATCAGGCTTTCAGTATATGCCAAACGTTTCACCATTAAAACCATGCAAATGGTTGGGGCTACCAAGCGATTTATTAGACGGCCTTTTGTTTGGAAAAGTGTGCGTTTAGGAATGATTGGCGCAGTATTAGCATTGTTAGGAATGGGACTTGTACTGTATTACCTCAACAAAAGCTTCCCCGAATTACAATTATTGGAAGACAAACTATTGTTAGTCGGTTTATTTGCAGGCGTATTTTTTGTAGGCGTGTTTATAAGTTGGCTGAGCACCTTTTTTGCAACGCAGCGATTCTTAAATTTACGCACGGACGAATTATATTATTAAACCGTACCTTTGCACCCGAAATCAGGAAACAATTATTAGTATGGGAGAACAGAAAAGAAAAGAAGAAGCCCAAAAACGATATTTTATATTTGAGCGTAAAAACTACCAGTTTATGCTTATTGGTATCGCCTTTATTGCCTTAGGCTTTATTTTAATGTCTGGCGGCGGTAGCGATGATCCCAATGTGTTTAATCCTGAAATTTACAGCTGGAGACGCATTCGCTTAGCACCTGCTTTAATCCTTATTGGTTTTGGTATTGAGGTGTACGCTATTTTACTGAATCCTCACAAGAAAAAATAATCCATGAATAGTTGGGATGCCATTCTCTTGGGTATTATCCAAGGGTTTACCGAATTTTTACCTGTTTCTTCCAGTGGTCACCTCGAGTTAGGAAAAGCCATTCTTGGCGATACCATGGTAGCCGAAGAAAGCCTTTTGTTTACTGTCGTTTTACACTTTGCTACGGCTTTAAGTACAATTGTTGTTTTCCGAAAAGATATAATTGAAATTATAAGTGCTTTGCTGAAATTTCAATGGAATGAAGAAACCCAGTTTATAGTGAAAATTGGAATTTCCATGTTGCCCGCAGTTATCATCGGGTTGTTATTTGAAGAAGAATTAGAAGCATTTTTTGGCGGAAGCATTGCCTTCGTAGGTGCTATGCTCATCGTGACGGCGGTGCTACTCTGGTTGGCAGACCGTGCTAAAAACACTGGAAAACCCGTTACGTTTAAAGATTCGTTTATTATCGGTATTTCGCAAGCTATTGCGATGCTTCCCGGTATTTCCCGAAGCGGTGCCACGATTTCTACTTCCGTTTTATTAGGAAATGATAAAAGTAAAGCCGCTCGTTTTTCTTTCTTAATGGTTGTACCGCTAATATTTGGTAAAATTGCTAAAGATGTATTGAGTGGCGACCTATCGGCCGAAAGCACCAACTTCACAACGCTTGGATTGGGCTTTATCGCGGCCTTTATCTGCGGCCTTATTGCCTGTACGTGGATGATTTCATTGGTGAAAAAGAGCAAACTTCGCTATTTTTCTGTGTATTGTGTAATCGTTGGATTGATAGCCATCATCGTAAGTTTTATCTAAATGACCGAACAAGATTTTAAAGACGGACAAGTACTATTAATAGACAAACCCCTTAACTGGACCTCGTTCCAAGTGGTTAACAAAGTACGTTGGCTTATTAAGCAACGCTTTGGTTTAAAGAAAATAAAAGTAGGCCACGCCGGCACATTAGATCCTTTGGCCACGGGGTTGCTTATACTTTGTACCGGAAAGTTTACCAAAAAGATTGAAACTTTTCAAGCTCAGGAAAAAGAATACACCGGCACACTTACGTTAGGAGCTACGACACCTAGTTACGACTTGGAAACTGAAATAGACCAAACGTTTGAAATTTCTGAAATTACTTCGGAAGAAATCAAGAGCACTACGAAACAGTTTACAGGGAAAATTCAACAGCAACCACCAGTTTTTTCAGCATTGAAGAAAGAAGGAAAACGCTTGTACGAATATGCCCGGGCGGGTGAAAAAGTTGACATTCCTACACGGACAGTGCATATTTCAGCATTTGATATTACTAGAATTGAACTTCCTGAAGTAGATTTTAGAGTCGCTTGCAGCAAAGGAACCTACATACGATCATTAGCACACGATTTTGGAAAAGCATTGGATAACGGAGCACATCTTTCAGCTTTACGACGCACAAAAATCGGTGACTTTTCCGTAGAAAATGCGACTACAATTGAAGCTTTTGAAAAATATCTACAAAAACCTACATCTTAATAATCTATTAATTACCAAGTGGTTTTGCATTATTTTACGTAATTTTTCCCCGAAGTAATGAACCTAAACTACTCATACCGATCCCTACTCGTAACTTCCCTGCTATTTGGGATACTCTTTTTATTGCTGTATAGCATCAAACTAGGCAATGTAAAAAAAGCAGAAGAACCTGTTTATGATATTGAATATGCAGAATTAGAAGAATTACTTCCCAAAGAACAAGAATTAGCAAAAATATCTTCGGAAAGAGTTGATGTAGAAACCAACCGTGCGTACAATGAAGCGGAGAAGTTAGTTGCTGAAATGAGCCAAGAAGAATTTGAAACTTCTGAAGAAATGCAAAAAAAAATGGCCGAAATAGATGCGGCTATTGAAAATTCAAACGCTTCTACGAGTGGAAATGGTTTACCTGCAGCGAAAAAAACTTCAGAAAAAAATAAAAAAACAAGTACAAGTAAAGCAAAAGAAAACTCAGGTAAAAAATCTGCCAATCGAAATACAACCGTAAGTTACCGTCTGGTAAATAGAAGTGATTTAGATTTACCCAACCCGGTTTATACTTGCCAAGGTAGCGGTAAAGTGGTTATTAACATTGTAGTGGATTCTTTAGGGAAAGTTATTAAAACTTCATATAGTGAAAAAGCTTCTACCACTGCAAACGGTTGTTTAATAGACAGTGCTATTGAATACGCAGAACAAGCCCGCTTTACCACAAAAGCCAGTAAAAAAAGGCAATTAGGAACCATTACCTACAATTTTCCTGGACAGTATTAATTTGTTTTAAATCTTAGTACCTTACCGTAAATTTTCTTTTTATGACAAAACAACGCTGTGCTTGGTGTGGAGATGACCCACTATATGTAGCTTATCACGATACCGAATGGGGAGTGCCCGAGTATGATGATAAAACCCTTTTTGAGTTTTTATTGTTAGAAACCTTTCAAGCTGGGTTAAGTTGGATTACCATTTTACGAAAGCGAGAAAATTTCAGGGAAGCTTTTGATGGTTTTGACTATAAAAAGATTACCAACTACGATCAAAAAAAGATTGGTTCGCTTTTAGAGAATGCAGGAATTATTCGGAATAAATTAAAAGTAAACTCTGCCGTGACCAATGCGCAAGCTTTTATAAAAACACAAGAGGAATTTGGGAGTTTTAGCAAGTATATCTGGGCGTTTGTAGATGGGAAACCTATTCAAAATGAATTAAAATCGTTGGAAGGAGCTCCAGCCAATACTCCGTTGAGTGATTCTATAAGTAAAGATTTAAAGAAAAGAGGTTTTAAATTTGTAGGTTCTACAGTTGTGTATGCGTACATGCAAGCAACGGGTATGGTAAACGACCACGTTATTTCATGTTTCCGGTATCAAGAAATTAAAGAGGAGGTTTCTAAACCTGCTTAATTCGTGCCAGAATACGTAATATCCTCGTTTTCTGAAGAATGTAAGCTTAAGACTTTTAAACTTTGCTTATACCTATATTTTAGGGTTTCGTCCGTTGGCTTTTCAATCGAGAAAAGCTTTTCAAACCATTTTTTAGCGGCTCCGTAGTTATTTTTAAAGTAATGAGCGTTGGCAAGTTTCTTATAAATAAAAGGAGTGCCATAGCCTTCTTTTACTACTTGTTCATACACTTTTATCACATCAACATCTTTATTGACATCTATATTTTTTTCAGTAGAACTGTCTTGTGCTGTTACTGTGAATGAAACACAAAATAACAACAGAAACAGAGCGAGGGGAAATCGTTTCATAAATTGGGGCGTAAGAAATTACTTTACCAAAAATGCTAATTATCTGACTAAAAAGCAAATAAATTCGACAAAATACAGGTTTGTTATAATTAGGTTGTAAAGAAAACAAAACCAACTGCAAATTATTGCAATTGGTTTGTTAAAATATTGGTAACATAAAGTAGCTTATTTACTACAACTTAAGTATTTTTTTATTTACCTGTCCAAACCGTCCTGTAAAGGTTACAAACAAGGTTCCTTTCCAATTCGCATTCAATTTTAAATTTATAGTTCCATTAGCATCTGTAATAGTTGTACTGTATAACTGTTGACCTAAAATATTATAAACTGACATTTCTACGGGGCCTTCTATAGCATTTAGGTTAAAGTTAACTTCATCTATAGCTGGATTAGGATAGGCGCTTGAAATATTACTCTCCGCCCATTCTTCGGCAGATAACGTAGCGGTATCAATTGTCCAATATCCTTCTGGAGCAACAATAGGTCTATTTATAGTTTTTCCTGAATTTGCTTCTGCATGGATGTAATATTCAATATCTACATCTTCTAAAGGCAACGTGAGGTTGGTTGTCCAATTATCATTACTACTTAACGTCATAGAAGCTTGAGTATAATCTGAAGCCCCTACTTCTCTCCAATAAAGATTAGCAGTATTGATACCTGAATTGTGTTTTATCATGGCATTGATGGCTATAGCACTTCCTGCCTGTGCTTCTTCTATAGGGTTATGGACAATCCATAATGGGTTTTCTACTCCAATAGTATGAGAAATACAATGAATAGCTCCTGATAATGAAATTAAATTTTCTCCTGAGTTGTCTACATCTATTGGTACAATGTTATAACCCGGTAATAATTCTTCCAAATAATCTAACGCTGGTTGGTCTACTTCTGGTCGATATGTAGGCACCATTACCGTTTTATTTACAAAAATCATATTACTGTAGGTTCTATAGCTTCCGCCAGTATCGGGATACGCACCAGATGGGCTTGGTGGAGCAGGAATCCATTTAATTTTATAGGGTGTTCCAAAAGGCGATTCAAAATTATCTAACACGTAGTTTATATTTTCCTCGATTTGTGGACCATCGGCCACGCCTTCAGGATATTCGCTTACTAAAATGGTTTCTTCATCCAATAACTTCATATGCATATCAATATGATGAATACCATCATACGGAAGAGTTTCCATCTTAATATAATTTTCTATGCCCATATACTCATTCATAATAGCATCGATTTCACTTTCGGTTTTTGCAGACACTCCATAAGGGTTACCCGGTGCATTTTCTTCTAAAACCAGTTCTGAAGCAAATGCATTTCCCATTCCGTCACTCATATAATTTCCGCCTGTGTTCACTAAATCGCTGCTTCCAGAAGTAGTTGTATAAATAGGCATGCCTACTAAATTTGCATGGGCAGTTGGCATAATATCATCATTAGGCCTTGGTCTATTATAAATCCAATCGGTAAGAGCTCGTTCTCCTACATCATTACTGTAAATGGTATTTCCTGCGTAATCTCGAATCCAGATAGTATCAAATTCTTCATTTAAAAAAGAAACATTGGTTAAGTCTACTCCTTGAGATTGTAAATACGATTCTACCGAAGCTTGATTTGTCGTAGTAATAATCACTTTACACTCTTCAACTCCTGCTTCTACTATCTGTTTTAGAATGTTTGGAAAACTTGGATCCCAACTTACTACTAAATACTCAACCTCTTCCCATTCGGCAGCAGCGCGAACCGGAGTGCTTGGCGGCGGTGTAATTCTATTAGATGTAAATTGATAATCAGCTATTAATTCTTTCTCAGCTTCTGTTAATCCTTTTGGTAATGGTTTTTGCTGTGAAAATGCTACACTAGAGCAGAATATTGTAAATAATAAGAACTTGAGGTAATGGTTTTTCATAATATGGAATTAATATTACGAAGGTACTTTTTTTAATGCTAAGAAAGAAATCCGATTAAACCTTTAAAAATTAAGGTGTTGAAAAAATTCTTTTCTAGAAATTTCTTCAGCCCCTAAGCGCTCTAAATGTTCGGTATAAACTTGACAATCGACAATTTTATAATTTTTTCCTTTCAGAAATTCTATCAAATGATAAAATCCCACTTTTGAAGCATCACTTACCTTTGTAAACATACTTTCGCCACAAAACACTTTTTTATCTTTTAAATCAACTCCATATAAACCTCCTACTAGTTTGGCGTCTTTCCATACTTCTACTGATATGGCATGACCTTTTTCGTGTAACTTAATATATGCTTTTTCCATTTCTGAAGTAATCCAAGTTCCATCTTGCCCTTCTCTTCTAATGGAAGCGCAGTTTTCAATTACATCTATAAAATTTTGATTAAATGTAACCGTGAATTTTTCAGAATTAATGGTTTTTCTAAAACTTTTTGAAACCTTTAAATTCTTCGGAAATAAAACCATCCGTGGATCTGGGCTCCACCATAATATAGGTTGCCCGTCTGAATACCAAGGAAAAATTCCTGATTGATATGCCAATAGCAATCGCTCTGGAGATAAGTCGCCACCAACGGCTAACAACCCATCTTCTGAAGCATCGGTAATGGGTGGAAACCAAAGTTGTTCGGTTAAAAAGTGCATAAAATGGGTTTTACCTGTGGGTGAACTATACAACCCAAAAATAAAAAAAAGCCCGAAACTGATTGGTTTCGGGCTTCTAAATAATATTTCTGATTGTTTTTTAATTAAAACGGCAAATCGTCGTGATCTTCTTCGTTTAAATCGTTTGCTGGCTCAAAAGCATCTTCTGGTGGCATTGGTGGCATGTTTTGCGAAACAGATTGGTCTACATTCTCAATACGCCATCCATTTAAGGAGTTAAAATATTTTGTTTCTCCTTGTGGGTTTGTCCATTCGCGACCACGAAGGTTAATACTCACCTTTACATTTTGCCCAACGTTATATTTATCCAGCAAATCGGTTTTATCTTGTATAAACTCTATTAAAATATGTTGTGGGTACTGCTCTTCTGTGGTTACGACCATCTCACGTTTTCTAAAACCATTGCTTCCGTAAGTTTTAGTATCATCAATCATCTTTATTTTTCCTTGTACTTCCATCGTATTCGTTATTGTGTTATTGATTTATTCGTTATCAAGATTTAATTTTTCTTTTTATTGGTTCGGTTTTTCTGAAGTAGAACGTGCCAACAATAAATTCCATGCTTCTGTTATTTTACCATCGCAAAGCAACTCTTGTGCTCTAGTGTGAATTTCTTCCTCAGTACCCGAAGCGATTAAGTATTGTTCTGTTTCCGAAGCATCTTCAATGTATGCTTGAATTTGCTGGTGTGTTGGTAAGTTTTCCACGTTACCGAGCATTCCCAAGTCATTTCCAGTAAGGATACTACTTGTTCTTATTGGCTTGGGTAAGGCGTCAACTCCCATTCCTAAAGTTCTAAGGGGTTTTGGCACCTCAAACATACCAGTTTTTGCACGGGTGTACCAATTACCTCCCATACGTGCTACAGCGTCTAATTTGTCTGGATCAATACTCCCTTTATCATCTAAAATACTTTCATCTACATGGACTTTTACTACTTCGCAAATTACTAAGTTCCCAGCACCTCCTTCTTTTCCAGTCTCGATAACTTCTTTCACCTTGCATTCAAATTGAACAGGTGATTCGGCCACTCTAGGTGGTTTTACAACATCGGAAGGAATTTCGGTAAAGCCCGCTTTAACAAACTCGTTCACACCTTTATCGTATTCCGTAGAAGAAAGGCTCATTTGCTGTACCATAGCGTGATTTACTATGTTGATGACCACTTCTTTGGTTTCCAACACGTTCTCTAACGTATGCTTGGTAGTATTACCACGAACCCGGCGTGCCGGTGAAAAAATCATTGTAGGTGGGTTAGCGCCAAATACATTAAAAAAACTAAATGGTGATAAATTTACATGTCCGTCTGCATCTACTGTACTGGCAAAACATATAGGACGTGGTGCTACGGCGCCTACTAAGTAGCCGTGCAGTTTTTTTGTGGTAATTTCTTGTGGGTCAATACTAATCATAAGCTACAAAGGTACCCAAACTTAAAAAGTTGTAAAAATTTGATTGTACAATAATATCAACATATTTGCTTTATATTTATTCCCCTTTAAAATTAACTAAAGAAGAAAAACACATTTTACTTTTTTTATGTTCAACAAAATAGCTTTTACTCGTTGGTTTTTTATTGCTGCCTCCACAATAATAATTAGTCTTATTTTATGGAACACGTTTGTTTTTTTTAATCAATTAAAAGATGACGAGCGTAATAAAATGAAGGTTTGGGCGGCTGCTCAAGAGGAACTTCAAAAACTGAATCCTGCAGAAGACGCTATGAGCGAAACAGCTTCGGTAGTAATACAAAGCAACAATACTACACCGATGATTCTGTACAGTCCAGAAGCAGATACTTACAACGAACGTAACATCCCTGAAAATCAAATTAATTCTCCTAAAAAAAGACAAAAACTAATTGCTCAGTTTTCTTCAGAATACAAACCCATTAAGGTTTATTATAAAGATGAATTATTACAGGTAATTTACTATGGAAATTCATCTTTAATCAACAAACTAAAGTATTATCCAGCGATGTTAATCGTGATCATATTGCTCATCTTTTTGGCCATTTATCTATTTTATCAAACATCTAAATCTGCCGAACAAAACAAACTCTGGGCCGGTATGGCTAAAGAAACAGCACACCAAATAGGCACTCCGCTATCTTCATTAGTAGGTTGGACTGAAATTTTAAAAGAAGAAAACGTAAACCAAGAATATGTTACGGAAATAGAGAAAGATGTGGATCGATTGCAAACTATTACCGAGCGATTTTCAAAAATTGGGTCTGTGCCAAAACTTGAAAAAACAGATTTGGTTGCTGAAACACAAACTGCTTTTGATTATTTAAAAAGGAGAAGTTCAAAATTAATTGATTTCCAATTAAATATTCCTAAAGAGCCTATCCCAGTTTTACTGAACGAACAACTTTTTGGGTGGACCATAGAAAACTTAGTAAAAAACGGTATCGATGCCATGAAAGGAAAAGGAACCATTACCATCTCCATTGAAACAAGTAACAAAAAAGCATATTTACGAATAAGTGATACTGGTAAAGGAATTCCGAAAAGAAAACATAAAATGGTTTTCTTACCCGGTTACACTACCAAAAAAAGAGGTTGGGGACTCGGACTTTCGTTAGTAAAACGTATTATTGACACATACCATAACGGAAAAATACACGTTTTAAACAGCACGCCCGGAAAAGGAACCACGATGGAAGTGGTATTACGCTTACAAAACTAAATATGATAACAAGACACGTATTACACACCGCACGCCTAAACAACAATTGCCCAGAATGTTACGACACGGATGGTTTGGAGTTTACTTTTACCCAAGAGGAAAAACACACAAAGCTGTATACTCAAGCAAATAAGGAAATTGATGAAAAACTATATTGCCATACGTGCAAGAATACTATTTACCCGGTAAATTGGGATGAAGATATTGAACGAGTTTACCAATACCACAAAAAACAAGCACACCCAAACACTAACTATCTAAAATTAAAACCATTAACGTATGGGTTAATTTTATTTGGGATTGTGATAATTGGAGCTGCAACCTTTTTACTTTTGAATCAAATATGACTATAAACCATTACTAGTTTATAGTCATTCCTCTTTTTGAATAAAAAAGTGCTTAATCTAAGTTTTTATGGATAGCGGCAGCCAATTGAGAAAGTTCATCTTGTGACATGTCAACTTTTTTAGAAAAGTCCATATCACTCATTCCATTGAGCGGAATTAAATGTACGTGCACGTGTGGCACTTCCAGACCTATAGCAGCCATCCCCACTCGTTTACAAGGAACTGTTTTTTCAATTGCTCTGGCTACACGTCTAGAAAATTGCATTAATCCTAGATATTTATGCTCTCCCATTTCAAAGATTTTATCCACCTCTTCTTTTGGAACACATAGAGTATGTCCTTTTGCATTAGGGTTCACATCAAGAAAAGCGATAAAACTATCGTCTTCAGCCACTTTGTGGCTTGGTATTTCGCCCTTTATTATTTTTGTAAATAGTGTTGCCATGATTATCCCCTTGTTATCTCAAGAATTTCAAATTTCATAGTTCCATTAGGAACACTTATTTCAGCAGTGTCACCTACTTCTTTTCCTAAAAGTCCTTTTCCAATAGGTGAATCTACAGAAATTTTTCCGCTTTTTAAATCTGCTTCACTCTGTGCCACCAGTTTATATTGCATTTCTGCTCCGGTAGATTGATTTTTAATTTTCACATTGGAATGTATTAATACTTTTGATGTATCCAATTGTGACTCATCAATAACTCTAGCATTTGCAACAACTTCTTCTAATTTTGAAATACGCATTTCAAGCATTCCTTGTGCTTCTTTAGCAGCATCGTACTCGGCATTTTCACTTAAATCACCCTTATCTCTTGCCTCAGCAATAGCTTGAGAAGCTTTTGGGCGCTCCACATCTTTTAATTGATTAAGCTCTTCCCTTAATTTTTTTAGTCCTTCTGCAGTGTAATAAGATACTTTACTCATAACTTCATCGTTTGTGTACTAAACACGTTATTCTTTTATTTTATATAGAACACCACTTTTATGTTGGCGTTAAGATATTAAACACAAAAAATCCCATGCGCTTGACGGGATCTGTTCTAACAAATATACTAAAAAATAACTTGTTGCATAAATAATTGTAATTTCGCGATTGAAAAATTAAGCTATGAAAAAAATTGTTTTCCTCTTATCACTTAGCATGCTATTTGCCTGCAAAAATGATGATGATAATTTAGACGATAATCCTTTTTTAACGTCCCCCTTGGTAAATTTAAATCTAAATTTAAATCTGCCAGAGTATAATTCCCTTAACTTCCCAAGCAATTCGCTAGTGGTTACTCGACAAGGTATTCGAGGCGTTGTTATTTATAATGTGGACAACACAACGTATCACGCTTTTGAATTAAGCGACCCGAACCACGTGCCTACAGATTGTTCTCGTATGGAGATTGATGGTATTGAAGCCACTTGTCCTTGCGATGATGATAATAAATACAATATTATAACTGGCCAAAACATAACCGACCCAAGCCGTTACCCTATGCAACGTTATCGTGCTGTACGTTCAGGCAACACTATTAGTATTACAAACTAATTATTAGAAAGCCTGTTCAATTTGAACAGGCTTTCTTTACTATATTACTACATTGGTGTTAAAACTTAATAGTCGCCCCTACTAAGAAATTAGTTTTAGCTTGTGGGTAATACCCTGCACCTTCAAATGTGGTAACATCTCCTTGGTCGTTTACACCATCAAACGTAAAAAAGTATCCGTTAGAAACATATTCTACATTAAAAATGTTGTTTACCAATCCGGTGAATAAAATTTCGTTTACAAAAGGTACATTTTCCCAGCGATACGCAATATTTAGGTTGTTTATAAAAAAGCTATCCAGTTTTGAAACATCACTGTCAATATTTCCCATAAATTGTTCGCCCACGAACTTAGACAATAAAGCCAGTTGTACATTTTTTACTGGACGATACTCTAGCATATTTCCAGCTACAATCTCTGGTGAAAAGGAGATATTTGTATTTCCAAGATTCACTAATTCACCATTTTGAGAGGTTACAAAATCTACATTTTTATTGGAGCTTAGCGCCACATTAGGACGGATACTTATTTTTTCTGAAATAGCAATAGTGGCATCCACCTCTAGCCCTAAACGATAACTTTCACCACTAGTGGTTCGAAGCGGTGCGCCTACATCATTCAACTCGCCCGAAAGCACCAACTGATCTTTATAATCCATATAAAACAAATTGGTATTTACTTGAACTTTTTCTGAAGCAAAACGCCACCCTAATTCAAAATCGTCTAATTTTTCGGGTGTGGTAATGTCTTCTTCAAAATCGTTTCGGGTAGGTTCACGATGCGCTCTTCCGTAGGAAGCATAAAACTGGTTGGCATCGTTCAATTGAAATGAAACCCCCGCTTTGGGGTTAAAAAAACTATACGTTTCATCTACATCAATTGGTACAACATCTGATGTAATTCCGCCAGTTTCATAACTCAAAAAACGTCCTTGTAAATCTCCAAATACCTGCCATTGATTATTAAATCGATAGGTAGCTTTTGCAAAGGTTGTAAACTCGTTTTTAGTAGCATCGCTAAAATAGTATCGATCTCGTATTTCAGAATCACTTGCGTAGCGTGCCCAAATTACTTCGCCATAGTGATCGCCTTTATAGGTACTAAAAAATACTCCTGCGGAAATATTAAGCGCATCATCTTTGTAGTTTACATTGGCATTTACGGCGTAGAAGTCATTATCTAACCAACGGCGACGTATTAAATCGGTAGTATTAATAGTATCACCCCCTATTTCAATAGGGTCAAAAGCGTAAGTTCCAAAATCCTCGTCTTCTTTATATTGTTCAAAATAGCCTCTTCCGTAGGTATAATTTAATGCAACGTTACTACTCCAGTTGTTATCGTAACGCTGGTTCCAAAGGACTTGATAATGATCTTGCGCGTAATTATCTACTTCGTTATCATAAAAACGAGTGTTTCCATCTTCGTCTGTGTACATTCCTGATGGATTAAACGTTCGGTCATTTTCCAACGTTTCGGCATCGATACCATTCCAAGCTTGATATGTTTCTTCGGTTCCACCAAAGGTTAATACTTTTATCAGGGTGTTTTGGTCTTTATAAGCCCCTTGCAAAAAATAGGATTTTAAATCGGAACTTGCCCTGTCAATATATCCATCTGATTCAATTTTGGATAGACGCCCGGCGATTTCTATGCGATCTTTTAAAAGTCCAGTGCTAAATTTCACATTGTGCTTTCGGGTGTTGAACGAACCAAATGAATTTGAAATTTCACCGTAGGCTTCATCAGAAGTTCCGTCGGTTAAAATATTCAAGCTCGCTCCAAATGCCCCAGAGCCATTACTTGATGTTCCTACACCCCGTTGTAACTGTAAGTTTTGAATAGAAGAAGCAAAATCTGGCATGTTTACCCAAAAAGTTCCTTGGCTTTCAGAATCGTTATAAGGGATTCCATTTAGTGTTACATTCACTCGTGAGGCATCACTACCTCTTACACGAATATAAGTATACCCAACGCCGGCTCCGGCATCACTGGTAGTTACTACAGACGGTAAATAGTTGAGTAAATAAGGAACATCTTGTCCTAAATTTCGGGTTTCAATTTCCTCTTCATTGAGGTTTGAGTGGGTAATTGGCGAGTCTGCATCTACGCGAACTGCCTGGATAAACACTTCTTCCAAGCTTTCAACTTTGGTTGAATCTTGCTGTGTTTCTTGTGCGATGGCTGCTATGGTTGTTGTTAGTAAAGCAGCCGAAATAAATAACGATTTCATTCGTAAAAATTTAATTACGAATAAAAGGGGCCATTATTCTCGGTTAATAAAAGGTTTAAAATTTCCAATAAAAATGACTTCTATTGGCTACAACTGCTTGTTGTTCTTTTCCTAAACAGCATTACCTGTTCTAGGTTCTATGGGTATAATCTCAGCTTCAAATAATTTAAAAAATAAATTAAAATAGGCACCCCTTTGAGATGTGTGGCAAAAGTAATCAAGACTTTAAGATTGTAAAAGCCTAATCGTACTTTTTTATCATATCATTAATATGCTGTCGTTTACATTGTATGTATTTTTGACCCATGCCAAAAACCAAAAACAGGTTTACTTTTAAAATCATCCTAAGCTATCTGGTTTTAGGAGCATTGGCTGTTGTTGTAGGGTATTTTATTTATTCTGAATATAAAAACTATGTTATTAACCCTACCGAGAAAACTGAAGAAAAAAAGTTTTTTGCTACAGGATCGCTTGTAAACCTAGTATATGAAGCCGATAGTTTTTCGCGTTTGGCACTGTTAACCCAAAAAGAAAAAGATTACAAAAAATATATCACCTTAAGTGATTCGCTCTTTGAAAAGGTAGAAACTATAAAGTTACTCACAAATGATGAAAGCCAGAAAAGACAACTGGATAGTGTGCGCGAACTGCTTACCGAAAAGAAAAAAAACATAGAGCAACTTCGTATTTTAAAGATTACCAATAGTAAGGATACCTCGCTGGATGATATTTTAAATGAGTTTAAAAAATTAGACAACTCCATGGGCAAACTCACCTTGGAAACCTTTGTTGAAAATCCTGCCGCCCTTTCCCCCAAAGAACGCTCTTTTTGGAACTCTTACATTGATATAATAAACCAGAACAACGATGTAGACACCACTCAGGTTCAAGCCCGTATGGTCGATTCTATGTTGGCGCAATCCCGCTATCTTGTTGCTGAAGCTAAGCGTGAAAATTCGAGAGCACAGCGTTCGCTTCAACAAAAAGAGAATGAATTGATTAGAAACGATTTAACATTATCTTCTCAGTTACGTCTTCTCATTACCAATTTTGAAGCTGAAAACACAAAACTAAACAACCTAGAAAAAACTAAAAGAGAAGCTTCGGTAGCAAGAACAGTCACTATTTTACAAGGAGCAGCAGTGGTTGGGTTCGTGGTAATTTTACTTTTTACGTATTTTATTTTAAGTGACTTTTTTAGAGCCGAACGCTTTAAACAATCACTTGAAAAATCAAAAAAATATGCTGAAAACTTACTTAAAAGCAGAGAGCAGTTAATCGCTACCGTAAGCCACGATCTTAAAA
>NZ_CAXBCK010000066.1:0-16467 GCF_963974425.1 uncultured Marixanthomonas sp. | reverse complement strand
CTCCCAACTCCCAACTCCCAACTCCCAACTCCCAACTCCCAACTCCCAACTTCAGTCAACGTCTATCTACCCATAAATCATTTCAATCTAACTCCTTTAAAATCCAAACTAATACCGTTATATTTGTACTTTAGAATCAGTCTAAATATTGTGAAAAAGAATTTATGAAATTGAATAAAACAGATATACTTAAAGCATTAGAAACCATCACTGTAGCTGGAGAAGGCAAAAATATGGTTGAGAGTGGTGCTGTAAAGAATGTGGTAACATTTGCCGATGAAGTAATAGTAGATGTTACGCTTTCTACTCCTGCATTACACATTAAAAAAAGAGCAGAAGCCGACATTATAAAAACCATTCAGGAAAAGATAGATGCGAATGCTAAAGTTCAGGTAAACATAAAAGTAGAAGCTCCAACTAAAAAGGAAAACCCCAACTTGATTAAAGGGAAGGCCATTCCAGGAATTCAGAATATTGTAGCAGTTGCTTCAGGTAAAGGTGGCGTTGGTAAATCTACCGTAACGTCAAACTTGGCGGTTACGCTTTCAAAAATGGGCTTTAAAGTAGGAGTTTTAGATGCTGATATTTATGGGCCATCCATTCCTATTATGTTCGATGTGGCGATGGAAAAACCACTATCTGTAAAAGTAGATGGAAAAAGCAAAATGAAACCTGTAGAAAACTATGGGGTTAAAATATTGTCGATTGGATTTTTCACAAAACCAGACCAAGCTGTAATTTGGCGGGGTCCAATGGCGGCAAAAGCACTAAATCAACTGATTTTTGATGCCGATTGGGGTGAGTTAGATTTCTTATTAGTAGATCTACCTCCCGGAACGGGCGATATTCATTTAAGCATTATGCAATCGTTACCGTTAACAGGTTCTGTTGTGGTCAGTACGCCTCAAAATGTTGCCTTGGCCGATGCCCGTAAAGGAGTTGCCATGTTTCAACAAGAGAACATACAAGTGCCAGTATTAGGAATAATAGAAAATATGGCTTATTTTACTCCTGAAGAATTACCGGAGAATAAGTATTATATTTTCGGAAAAGAAGGAGCCAAAAACCTTTCTGAAGACCTAGATATACCCTTTTTAGGAGGTGTGCCATTGGTGCAAAGCATTCGGGAATCTGGCGATGTAGGTCGTCCGGCAGCTATGCAAACAGCTACGCCTACCGAAGCGGCTTTTGAGCAAGTAACAAAAAATGTGGTGGAGCAAACGGTACGGCGTAACGAAAATCTCCCCCCAACCGAAGCCATTAAAATAACAACAATGGCAGGTTGTAGTGCCGTTAAAAAATAATATGGAAGAGCAAGAATTAAAATTAAAAGTAGAAGATGCGTTAGAAGAAATACGTCCGTTTCTTCAAAGCGATGGTGGAGACATTTCCCTTATTTCCATAGATGATGGTAAAAAAGTGATTGTGCGTTTGGAAGGTGCTTGCGTAGGCTGTACCGTAAACCAAATGACATTGAAAAGTGGAGTAGAGATGACTATCAAAAAACACGCTCCTCAAATCGAAGAAGTAGTAAATGTAGAATAAGCTGATTTTGATCAGTTCCTGAAATTAAAATCCATCTTACTTTTACAGATTTTAAAGACGAATTAGATTCATGATAAAAACAGATATTTTGATAATTGGTGCAGGTCCTACGGGACTTTTCACCGTTTTTGAAGCCGGATTATTAAAACTGAAATGTCATTTAATAGACGCATTACCCCAACCTGGCGGTCAGTGTTCCGAAATTTATCCTAAAAAGCCTATTTACGATATACCCGCATTTCCAGAAGTATTAGCTGGAGATTTGGTGGATAATTTGATGAAACAAATAGAGCCGTTTCAACCGGGTTTTACATTAGGCGAAAGAGCACAAACTATAGACAAGCAAGATGATGGAAGCTTTATTGTAACAACCAATAAAGGAACAAAACATCACGCGCCAATAGTAGCTATTGCTGGTGGATTGGGTAGTTTTGAACCTCGTAAGCCACCTATTACGGGTATTTCAGAATATGAAGATAAAGGCGTAGAATATATTATTCGCGATCCGGAAGTATATCGCGATAAAAATGTAATCATTGCCGGTGGAGGTGATTCAGCATTAGATTGGAGTATTTTCTTAACCGATGTGGCTTCAAGTGTCACCTTGATTCACCGCCGGAATGAATTCCGAGGAGCTTTAGATAGTGTTGAAAAAGTACAAGAACTTAAAAATCTTGGTAAAATAGAATTGATTACACCTGCTGAAGTAATTGATGTGTATGGAAAGGAAAGTATAGAGGGTGTTTCTATCAAAAGAGGAGCCGATGTATTTAATAGGGATTGTGATCATTTTATTCCGCTATTCGGATTAGCACCAAAACTAGGGCCTATCGCAGATTGGGGACTGGAAATTGAAAAGAACGCTATTAAGGTTGATAACTCATTAGATTATCAAACCAATATTCCAGGGATTTACGCAATTGGCGATGTGAACACCTATCCTGGAAAACTAAAATTGATTCTTTGTGGCTTTCATGAAGCGACTTTAATGTGTCAAAGTGCTTACCAACGTATCTTCCCAGACAAGCGATATGTAATGAAATATACAACCGTAGGCGGCGTAGAAGGATTTGACGGAAGTAAAAGACAAGCGCCCAAAGCAGTTGTTAAGGCGATAAATTAATAAGTATATATCCTGCAAGGTTACAAAAATCTTGCAGGTATTTTTATCTAGAATGTAATTCTAACAATGCAAGATATTAAAATAACCATAATCGACCGCGAAGGTACAAGTCACCAAGTGGATGCTCCCACCGATATGAATATGAACCTAATGGAAGTAGTACGTTCGTATGAACTTGCCCCTGAAGGAACCATTGGTGTTTGTGGAGGTATGGCTATGTGCGCATCCTGCCAGTGTTACGTTCAAAGCGACCACGAACTGCCTGAGATGAGCTACGACGAAGATTTAATGCTTGCTGAAGCGTTTCACGTACAAGACAACAGCCGCTTAGGCTGTCAAATACATATAAACTCTGAAATGGATGGTCTACAAGTGGAATTGGCTCCAGAAAGTTAGCTTCAATAATCTCGATTGTTAGTCATCTCGACCGGAGGGAGAGATCACACCCTACTTCTCATTTCAACTGTAAGGAGAGATCTTACCCAGCTAGTTAGGCTTTGTTTACAACCAATATTTTTTTATTAATAAACTTGGTCGAGTTCACTCAAATGAGATTCCTCGTCGTCCCTCCTTCGGAATGACAGTTTCAATTTATTTTAAAATTTTCTCCACTTTTGTAGAAAGTAACTCTACAAACTGATTATACGCTCCTTTAGAAGGATGCAATCCATCGGATGCTACTAGACTTTTGTTTTTCAAACCGTTACGAGTAATTGGGGTGATGTTTTCAAAAGAAACGCCTCTTTCATCAGCTATTTTTTTTGCAAAAGCATTGTACCTATCTAATTCTTCTGAAATGTTTGAAGGATCACTTTTCGTCTGCCCAAATGGCGTAAAGGCATAATCAGGGATCGATACTACAATTACATTGTCTTTATTACCCCCAGCAAACTGAATGGCTTTATTTAATAATTCGGGAAATTCTTTTTCATACGTAGAAAAGGGTTGTCCTTGATATTGATTGTTAACCCCAATTAACAAGGTGACAAGATCATAATCGTTTGAAGGTTTTTGTTGTGCAATTGCGTTTAATAAATCGGTGGTAGTCCAGCCGGTTTTGGCAATGATTTTTATATCGCCTTGCTTCTTTAAACGTTCGTCAAGCTCTTTTTTTAACTGTTCCGGAAATCTACAAGTATCACAAACACTTTCGCCAATGGTATAACTATCACCAAGGGCTAAGTATCTATAATCTGAAGTTGAATCTTTATCCTTAACGGTTCCTTTTTGCACAGAACAATTTAGAAATAGGAAAGAACTTGTGAGTAATGTGAATAATAAGATTGTCTTTTTCATACTATGCTTTCTTTAGAAACTTTTAATTTATTGTGATTTGAAATTTTCTCGTGGTTATTCAGTTTGATAATCGATTAATTTTTGTGGCCCTTCTAGAAGCAGGCGAACTACTCTCAACGTACCATCCTCGGTGGTTGAAATATTCCACTTTATTAAAGAAATTTCACCGTTCTCTATCTCCAGTCCGGTAATGCTACGCGGGTGAACACAACTACCATCATTAAAATAGGCGATGTCCCCCGGTTCAGGAAAACGAGGACGGTGGGTATGGCCGGTTATAGTGAACAAATTATTATTATTAATAATCCACTTTTTGGTGCGGCGTTCTACTTTTATGAGTTCTTTGTAGTTTCGCGCCGGACTCGTAGGGTCGCCAATACCAAAAACCTGCAAGGGACGCCAAAGTGCACGTACTAAGAAACGATTGAATTTCCAACCATGGTAATTCATCCAATCGGCTTGGTGCCCGTGCAGCATAAAAATTTCTTGATTTGTTTCTTCGTGTTCTAAAACCAATCCTTCACTAAAGGTTATTTCAGGAAATAAGGGATCATCTTTTCCAGTAACTTTATTGAAATAACTGTAGAGGTTTTTTTCAACAAACTTCTCACTTTTATAAACCATATCGTGATTCCCCAACAGACGATAGAGTCTGTTTTCTGCATAAAATTTCCGAAGCAATTCAAATACGTTTTGATGTGCTTCAAAAATAGATTCAAAGGTTGTGTTTTCCCATAATTCGTCGCCATCACCCAATTCACAATAGGTAAATCCTTCTTTATAATAATGTTCTAAAGCGTGAAAGTAGATGTTCCGATTGTTGGCAAACTCATCTGCGAAGCTGTTGTCACCTCTGTGGCAATCACTAAAAATGATAAATTTTGAGTTGTCATTAAAAGAAATACGTCGTGCCGTGTTGTAGGCGTTGGTAATTCTTTTTTGTGAGGACATTGACGTTTTCTTTCTTTAAAGATACAATTTGCGTCTATTGTTACGCAAGTTTGTCCTTTAAAATTTCAGATAGTACGCCTTCCCATAATTGTTCTCTTGCTTGCAGCGATTGCACGATTGTGCGTTCTGCTTCGCGCCATTTTTTGCCATCATCGCCACAAAGGTTTTTTACCATTTGTAATGCCATTGGGCCGTGCTCATCTTCATCTAATTCGATATGGCGATCAAAATAATATTTAAACTCAGTTAAATCTTCTTTCGGGAAGTTTTGCTGAATTCTTTTAATAATTTCTGAAAACATTTCCGGAATTAAATCCTCCCTACCAAAAGTAAAAGCAGCAGCTGTTTTATGAGGTTTGTTTTCTTCAATGACTGAAAATGTATAAGTTAAGAATTTTTGTACAGCTTTGGGTACATCAGATTTTTCAATCGCTTCGGAAATAGAAGTACTTTTTAAAAGTTTTAAAAAACCATTCATTGGAGCCGTATTCGCCTTTGCTTTTTTCATAGCATCGAGGTACATTTCAAAATGACTTTGGCGTTCTCCTTTTAAGTTTATATCGGTTTCTTCAGCTAATACTATTTCGTTGATTAAATACCGAGTTTCTGGTTCACCTTTAGGAATCCACGGAACATTTGTACATGTTAAGTTGTTTTGTAAAGACTTAAGAAGCGACATAAAATCCCACACGGCAAACACATGATATTCCATAAAAGTTTGAAGGTGTTCGGGGGTTTTTATTTCACTGTATAAAGGATGGTGAAGAAGTGTATCGCGATAGGGCTTTATTCTTTTATTTATTTGGGCAATCATAGCAGTTTTTTAGCAAAAATAAAAGGCTTCACCTTTATGGGGAAGCCTTTATCATAATTTTAATACCTAATTTTTACTTAAATGCGTTTTCACCAGTAATATCCAGTCCAGTAATTAATAGATGAATATCGTGAGTTCCTTCATAAGTGATTACACTTTCTAAGTTCATCATATGGCGCATAATACTGTATTCTCCAGTGATACCCATTCCGCCTAGTATTTGTCTAGCTTCACGCGCAATTTTCAATGCCATATCTACATTGTTTCGTTTTGCCATGGAAATTTGCGCTGAGGTAGCTTTTCCTTCATTTTTTAGTTGTCCCAGACGTAAAGCTAATAATTGAGCTTTTGTGATTTCAGTAATCATTTCAGCTAATTTTTTCTGCTGCAATTGAAATGCTGCAATAGGTTTTCCAAACTGCACACGTTCTTTTGCGTAGCGTAAGGCTGTATCGTAGCAATCCATTGCCGCTCCAATAACTCCCCAGGAAATTCCGTAGCGAGCAGAATCTAGACATCCTAAGGGTGCACCTAATCCACTTTTATTAGGCAATAAGTTTTCTTTTGGCACTTTTACATCTTGAAATATCAATTCCCCTGTAGCGCTAGCACGCAATGACCATTTGTTGTGTGTTTCTGGAGTCGTAAAACCTTCCATACCGCGTTCTACAACTAATCCATGAATACGTCCTTCTTCATTTTTAGCCCAAACTACGGCAACATCGCAAAAAGGAGAATTTGAAATCCATAATTTAGCTCCATTTAATAAATAGTGATCGCCTTTATCTTTAAAACTGGTAACCATTCCAGCTGGGTTGGAGCCGTGGTCTGGCTCGGTCAATCCAAAAGAACCCATCCATTCGCCAGAAGCTAATTTTGGCAAGTACTTTTTATGTTGGTCTTCGTTACCATATTTCCAAATAGGATACATAACCAATGAAGATTGTACAGAAGCTGTAGAACGAACGCCACTATCCCCACGTTCAATTTCTTGCATGATAAGTCCGTAGCTAATCTGGTCTAAACCTGCTCCGCCGTATTCTTCAGGAATATAAGGTCCAAAAGCACCAATTTCGGCAAGTCCTGGAATAATAGATTTAGGAAATTTAGCATTTTGAGCTGCTTCTTCTATAATAGGGGATACATCGCGTTTTACCCAGTCGCGAGCAGCATCACGTATAAGCTTATGCTCTTCGGTTAGTAAATCGTCTATATTATAATAATCTGGAGCTTCGAAAAGGTCTGGTTTCATGATTTTTGGTTTTAAGGAATACAAATGTAGAAATCACGGCTTTAACCTCCTACATTTTCAAGTAAAAATCGCGTACCAAGTTTTTATAGGCTTCGGTATAGGTATGACGACTGATTTCAATAGTAAGTTGATCAATTTTAGGAGAAATTTTAGAAAATGAAAACTCTAAAAGGCTTCTTTTTTCTTCGGAAGTTTCTGTTCCGCGAACCCTGCAAATATGATTGAGAAAAAGCCCTTTGGCAAAAGCTAATTGAATAAAACGTTCTTCTTCTTTTTTCGGAATAATGGTAGAAAAAACTCCCTTTTCAGAAAGTAAAAGAGAAACACTTGCTATTAAATGTTCAAAAGGTAAGGCTTCGGTAAAACGGGCCGTATCTCGAGCAGCATTGCCAGAGGTGTAATCTTCAGAATAAAAAGGCGGATTAGAAATAATCGAATCGTACGTCTCGTCCACCATTTCTTCAGTAAATTCATTTAAATCTGCATGATAGCAAAACAACCGATCGCCCCAAGGAGATGCTTCAAAATTTTCTACGCATTGTTCATATGCGTTTTCATCTATTTCAATAGCGTCTATAAGTTCTGCAGTGCTTCGTTGTGCAAGTTGAAGAGCAATAATTCCGGTTCCGGTGCCAATATCTAAAATAGATGAGGGCTTGTGTTGTAGGGAGGTCCAAGCGCCTAATAATACGCCATCGGTACCAATTTTCATTTCACAACGATCTTGTGCTACAGTAAATTTCTTAAAGTGGAAAGGTTTGTTCACGATTAGGTAATTTGAATTATTTTATGACAAAGATAGAGGGTCATGGAGCATAGAATATGTTAGTGGCTGAGTGTTACGAGGTATGAGAAGCGCGCTGCACTGAGCTTGCCGAAGTGTATCGAAGCAACGAATAAGGTCATAACCTCCTATTCAAGGTATAACTCAATCAACCCTTCTGGAGCGGTAATGCGGATGTCTTTCTTTTCGCGGTCTACTTTTTCAATTAAATCGTCACTCACAGGAATTAAAACTTCTTTTCCATCGTGGTCAATTTCGAATAAAGCTTGCGCAGTGGTATCATTTACGCCGGTAATAGTTCCAACTACTCCAAAATTAGAATCGGTAACGGTAAAACCTACTACTTCGTGAAAGTAAAACTTGTTGCCGCTAAGTTTAGGTAGCATATTTAGAGGTAGATACAATTCATCTCCCAATAAGTTAGTAGCGTCGGTTTCATTTTTCACCCCTTCAAATTGAATGCGGAGTAACGTAGATTTGTGTAAGGAAAGTGATTCAATAAAAAATGGAATCAAATTTTTGTTGTGTTCAACAAAAACCGATTCCATTTCCAGAAATTGTTCAGGGTCGTCTGTATCTAGCTTTGCTAGCAGCTCCCCTTTAAAGCTGTATTTTTTAACGATTTTGCCTAAGTAGAAACAAGCTGACTTTTGCATCGTTAGGCTACGCTTTATTCTTCTTCTTTTGCAGCATCATCAGTAGCAGGAGCCTCTTCGGCTGCCTTTGCTTCTGCTTCCGCTTTTGCCTTAGCCTCTTCTTCAGCTTTCGCTTCATCTTCAGCTGCTTTGGCTTCTGCAAGACGTGCATCACTAACTGCTTTTTCAGCTGCTAAAGCTTCTGCTCTCGCTTTTTCTTCAGCTTCTGTTAGTTTTGAACGTTTTCCTTCAACTTTCTTAGCTTTCTCTTCTAACCAAGCGTTGAATTTTTCTTCGGCTTGTTCTTCGGTTAATGCACCCTTACGAACACCACCAGCAAGGTGGTTTTTAAGCAAAGCTCCTTTGTAAGAAAGAATAGCTTTTGCCGTATCGGTTGGTTGCGCCCCGTTTTGAAGCCAGTTTACTGCACCGTCCACATCTAGTTCAATGTGAGCAGGGTTAACGTTAGGATTATAAATACCTAATTTTTCTAGGTATTTACCATCTCTTTTCACTCGGCTGTCTGCAGCCACGATCCAGTAAAAAGGTTTTCCTTTTTTACCGTGTCTTTGTAATCTGATTTTTAAAGGCATACTAATTAATTTTTGGGGTTCCCGACCCCGGTTATAATTTTGAGTTTGCAAAGATACAGCATTTTTTGTTTGAAAGTCAACTGAATATGGCTTTTTCTTTCTTTTCTGAAATTTTATAGAGAATCAACTTTTTTCTTCAGAATTATAAAACTACTCTTTATTTCATTTAAAACAACGTAACCTCCCTGTTTGTAAGGGTTAAACTCTGTTAAATTATTATAAGCTTAGGTTAATTGTTCGTCGAGATGGTTCTTGTACATTATATTAGTGCCAGTTGAAGATTGATGAAGAAAGCAGTCAATCACGGACTGAATGTAAAATAAACTGATTATGAAGTACACAGAAGATATATCAAAAAGAGTAAACGACTTATTAGAAAAGAATTATGACGCCGAAAAGGGATATAAAAAAGCCGCTGAAATAGTTGATAACAATAAGTTGAAACAGTTTTTTAATGAACAAGCTCAAAATCGATACGATTTTGGACACCAGCTTAAAAGTGAAATAGAGAGTTTTGGCGAAACCCCTGATAAAGGCGGAAGCACTAAAGGTTCAATGCACAGAACGTGGATGGATATTAAAAGTACATTTACATCAAACGATGAGCAAGCCATTTTAAATGAAGTGAAAACTGGGGAAGAAGCTGCTGTTGAAGAATACAATGAGGTAATTAACGATACGACTTTGCCTCCAACGACTCAGAAAATATTAACGGAACAGCGCAATAATGTGCAGACTACGTTGCAGAACGCAAAAAATTTCGAAGCAGTATTATCCTAAGATAAAATGCTATGAGAAAGAAGAGAGACCGGTTATTTTTCCGGTCTTTTTTTATATAAAAAGTTAACAACTAGTAGCATTTTTCTTTCCTTAACTGTCGGTCTTTTTTTATTTTTACTTTTTCAGAACGTATTCTGAAAACTTCTTATTTCTGAAACTAGACCGAGACCCATGTACCTGATTTTTGACACCGAAACAACCGGATTACCTAAACGTTGGAATGCTCCAGTAACCGATACCGACAACTGGCCAAGATGTATACAGATAGCTTGGCAACTGCACGATGCTATGGGGAACGTTATTGAGCATCAGGACTATTTAATACAGCCAGATGGATTTACCATTCCGTTTGATGCCGAGAAAATTCATGGGATTTCTACTGAATTGGCACAACAAAAAGGTATTCCTTTAGCTGAGGTTGCTGAAAAATTCGCCGAAGCTTTATCCAAAACAAAATTTGTGGTGGGTCAAAATGTAGGCTTCGATCTTAATATAATGGGAGCCGAGTTTCATCGTTTGGAAATGCACAATCCATTGCCGCAGCTCCCAGTTTTAGACACCTGTACCGAAACTACTGCACAATTGTGTCAAATTCCTGGTGGACGAGGCGGTAAATTTAAATTACCAACACTAACCGAGTTACACGAGTTTTTATTTAATGAAGCTTTTGGCGAAGCACACAACGCAACTGCCGATGTGGAAGCGACTACTCGTTGTTTTTTAGAGCTGGTTAGAAGAAATATCTACACCGAAAAGGAACTGGATGTTCAGCCAGATTATTTCGAAAAATTTTCAGAAGAGAACCCAAAAGAGATTGAATTAATTGGTTTAAAACACATCAATCTTAAAAAGGCTTCTGAAAAAATTAGGAAAGAAATCGAAGCTTCCACCCAGACTGAAACCATTTCTTCCGAAGAAATAAAAGAGAACATTGCTACACTTGAAGAAACGGCTTTTTCGCACCTTCATAACCATTCGCAGTTTTCTATTTTACAATCCACTTCATCTACTCAAGATTTAGTAAATGCAGCGATAAAAAACGAAATGCCGGCCGTAGCCCTTACCGATAGTGGGAATATGATGGGCGCATTCCATTTTACGAAAGCGGTAAATTCATATAACGCAGGTCTTCCAGAAGAAGAGAAACACAAAGAATTAAAAGCAATTGTTGGGTGTGAATTTTTTGTTTGTGAGGATCATCTCAACAAAAACCACAAAGACAATGGCTACCAAGTTATTTTGCTGGCTAAAAACAAAAAGGGCTATCATAATTTGGCCAAAATGGCTTCGATTGCTTATACCGAAGGGTTTTACTATGTACCGCGGATAGATAAAAATGTAGTTGAGAAGTATAAAGAAGATATTATAGTGCTTACCGGTAGTTTGTATGGGGAAGTACCCGGAAAAATATTAAATGTAGGTGAGCATCAAGCGGAAGAAGCATTAATCTGGTGGAAAGAGCAATTTGGTGACGATTTGTACGTAGAAATTATGCGTCACAATCAAGAAGATGAAAAACGCGTAAACACCGTTTTAATTGAGCTGGCTAAAAAGCATGAGGTGAAATTAGTAGCGTGCAACAACACCTATTATATTGACAAGGAAAATGCCAACGCTCACGATATTTTACTCTGTGTAAAGGACGGCGAAAAGCAGGCTACGCCCATTGGTAGAGGTCGTGGGTATCGGTATGGATTACCAAACGATCAATATTACTTTAAGTCTCAGGAGGAAATGAAAAACCTCTTTAAAGACCTTCCAGAAGCGATTAGTAATATTTCGGAAGTTGTCAATAAAATTGAGTCTTACACACTGGCAAGAGATGTTTTGCTTCCAAAATTTAGTATTCCTGATGAATTTCAAGATCCGAAAGATGCTGAAGATGGGGGGAACCGAGGTGAAAACGCATATTTGAAACACCTAACTTTTAAAGGTGCTAAAAAACGCTATGAGGACATTACGCCCGAAATTGAAGAACGTCTCAATTTTGAACTGAGCGTAATTGAAAATACAGGGTATCCGGGTTATTTTTTAATTACCGAAGATTTTATCCGCGAAGCTAGAAATATGGATGTTTCGGTAGGGCCAGGACGTGGCTCTGCTGCCGGTAGTGCCGTCGCGTATTGCTTAGCAATTACGAATATCGATCCAATTAAGTACGACTTGCTTTTTGAGCGTTTCTTAAATCCGGATCGTGTGAGTATGCCCGATATCGATATTGATTTTGATGATGAAGGCCGAAGCCGGGTGATGGATTATGTAATTGAAAAATATGGTTCTAATCAGGTAGCGCAAATTATTACTTATGGAACGATGGCAGCAAAATCATCGATTCGTGATACGGCTCGAGTGTTGGACTTACCATTGAACGATGCGGATAGGATTTCGAAGTTGATTCCGAATATGACCAAGCTGAATAAGATTTTTGGTATGAGTGAGCAGGAATTGCGAAGTAAATTCAGAAGTGATGAACTGCCCAAGGTTAATGAATTATTGAACCTTTCCGAAGGAAGTGATTTAGAGGCCGAAACCATCAACCAAGCTAAAATATTAGAAGGGTCAGTTCGAAATACTGGAATTCACGCGTGTGGAGTAATCATTACCCCAGACGATATTACCAACTTCGTGCCTGTTGCCTTGGCAAAAGATTCCGACTTATATGTAACCCAGTTTGACAACTCGGTGGTAGAAAGTGCCGGTTTGCTGAAAATGGATTTCTTGGGATTGAAAACCTTGACTTTAATTAAGGACACGGTTAAAATTGTAAAACATAAGCACAATATAGATCTCGATCCAGATAGTTTTCCGTTGGATGATGAAGAAACCTACGCGCTTTTCCAGCGTGGAGAAACTGTAGGGATATTTCAGTATGAATCTGCAGGAATGCAGAAGTATATGAAAGAGCTGAAACCTACTGTTTTTGCCGATCTTATTGCGATGAATGCTTTGTACCGTCCAGGTCCGTTAGAATATATTCCAAGTTTCATTCGTAGAAAAAACGGAGAAGAAGAGATTGAATACGACCTTCCAGCGATGGAAGAATATTTACAAGAAACCTACGGAATTACGGTCTATCAAGAGCAAGTGATGTTGTTGTCGCAAAAACTGGCCGATTTCAGTAAAGGTGATGCTGATGTCCTGCGGAAAGCGATGGGTAAAAAGCAAAAAGCCGTACTCGATAAAATGAAACCTCGTTTTATTGAAAATGCTTCTAAAAAAGGGCACGACGCTGAAAAATTAGAAAAAATTTGGAAAGACTGGGAGGCTTTTGCGAGTTATGCGTTTAACAAATCACATTCTACATGCTATGCGTGGATAGCTTACCAAACAGCCTATTTAAAAGCTCATTACCCTGCTGAATATATGGCAGCGGTGCTTTCCAATAACATGAACGATATAAAGCAGGTGACCTTTTTTATGGAAGAATGTAAACGGATGGGCATGACAGTTTTAGGGCCCGACGTAAACGAATCCTTCTATAAATTTACAGTAAATGATCAAGGAAATATCCGTTTTGGGATGGGTGCCGTTAAAGGCGTTGGCGGTAATGCTGTAGCCACTATTGTTGAAAACAGAAAAGACGGAAATTACAAATCTATTTTTGATTTAGCTAAGCGAATTGATTTACGAGCGGCTAATAAAAAAGCTTTTGAAAGTTTAGCATTGGCAGGCGGTTTTGATAGTTTCGATACCCATCGAGCGCAATACCTTCATGACGAAGGTGACGGCGTGATGTTTGTTGAAAAGGTATTGAAATATGCTTCAAAATATCAAGAAACACAAAACTCATCCCAAGTAAGTTTATTTGGAGAAGCCAGTGATGTACAAATTCCAGAGCCGGAAGTTCCGCCTTGTGAAGAGTGGGGAACGATGAAAAAATTAAAATTAGAGAAAGACGTTGTGGGTGTTTATATTTCTGGGCATCCGCTAGACGATTTTAAATTAGAAATGAAATATTTTACCAACTGTAAAGTTTCAGATTTTAATGAACTTGAAAAGTTTGTAAACCGAGAGCTTAGTTTTGGCGGGGTGGTAAGCGATGTGCAACATCGGGAATCGAAAGCTGGAAGAGGTTGGGCCATTTTTACGGTGGAGGATTATGAGGATAGTTATGAATTTAAAATTTTTGGGGAAGACTATTTAAAATTACGTCATTTTTTAGTGCCCAATTCTTTTATCTACGCACGAGTTTTTATAAAAGAAGGATGGACAAACCGTGATACAGGTAAAAAAAGTGACCCTAGAGTTCAATATTCTAGTATGTTACAATTGCATGATGTAATGGAGAAACATTCCAAAAAACTAACGATACGCATGCCTTTGGAAGACATTGAAAATGATAGGATAGATCGCTTAAAAGATTTGTTTACTATTCATAAAGGAGAAAAACAGCTACATTTTTTGGTGTATGAAATGGCAGACAAGGTAAAATTGAACATGCCAAGCCGAACCCAAAAAATCGAAATTAATAAAGAGCTTTTAGACGAATTACAGCAAGAACAGGTAAATTTCAGGCTCAATTAATAGAGAAATACTATCAACAAAAACAATAAACCTATTACTTAAAGTAATGTTAGGGCTGTAAGGTTTAGCCTAAAAAATGACTACTTTTGCATAACAATTAAAAATAAAATTATGGCTTTAGAAATAACTGATGCAACATTTGACGAAACCGTTTTAAAAAGTGATAAACCGGTAGTAGTAGATTTTTGGGCAGCTTGGTGTGGACCATGTAGAATGGTAGGACCAATCATCGATGAGATAAGCAAAGACTACGAAGGCAAAGCTGTTGTAGGTAAAGTGGACGTTGATGCAAATCAAGAATTTGCAGCTAAATACGGCGTTCGTAACATTCCAACAGTATTGGTTTTCAATAAAGGAGAACTAGTTGGAAGACAAGTAGGTGTTGCGCCTAAAAACGTATATGAAGAAGCGATTGATCAGCTTTTATAAGAAGAAAATTGAAAAAGAAAAATTAAGTTGAAAAGGCTTGGCGATTTGCCGGGCCTTTTTTTATTTTTAGTAAGTTTACAAGAAGTACATAAACACAAGTTTTTAAAACAAACAATATGGAAAAAGAAAAAGTATATAAAGTACAAGATAAGATAGATAACCAGCTTTTAAGCGAACGAAAAGTATTTCTTTGGGGGCAGGTAGATGATAAAAGTGCCCGCCATGTAGTAGATAGATTGTTGTATTTAGATTCAATAAGTAACGAAGAAATTAAATTTTACATCAACAGCCCAGGGGGGTATGTAACTTCGGGTTTTTCAATGTACGATACGATTAAGCAGATTAAAAGCCCTGTTTCAACAATCTGTACTGGTTTGGCTGCTTCTATGGGAAGTATCCTATTATCAGCTGGAGAAAAAGGGAAACGATATATTCAGCCTAATGCACGAGTGATGATACATCAGCCTAGCGGAGGAACAAGAGGGCCAGCAAGTGATATTGAAATTACGGCTCAAGAAATTTTAAAGACGAAAGAATTAAGTGCTCAAATTTTAGCCGATAATTGTGGTCAAAAGGTTGAAAAAGTAATGAAAGATTTCAACCGTGATCATTGGATGGATGCTGAAGAAAGTGTTTCCTATGGTATTGTGGATGGAGTATTAAAATAAAAGTCACCTCGCGTGGATCTTCAAAAAGAAATAAATGAAATAACCGGATTTAAAAACTTAGAGCTGCTTGCAAACCAAGTGGTAGAGGGTTTTATTTCCGGTTTACATAAAAGTCCATTCCACGGATTTTCAGCAGAATTTGCTGAGCATAAAATTTATAATCAGGGGGAAAGCACCAAACATATAGATTGGAAGTTATTTGCCAAAACAGATAAACTGTATACAAAACGGTACGAAGAAGAAACCAATTTGCGATGTCATATAATTATTGACAACAGTAGTTCTATGCATTACCCAAAGGTGAAGCAGTTTGGAATCAATTCTTTAAATAAAATAGGGTTTTCAGCCTTGGCTTCCGCAGCGATTATGAATCTACTAAAAAGGCAACGCGATGCGGTAGGAATGAGTATTTATAGCAATGAATACGAGTTTTATGCCAATGAAAAAGGTAGCGAACGGCATCACCAAATGCTATTAGGAAAGTTAAATGAAGCAATCCAGAAGCCTGCAGAAAAGAAAACCACCAAAACCTATTCACATCTTCATTTAATAGCTGAAAAGTTAAAACGACGCTCACTAGTGTTTCTGTTTACTGATATGTTTCAAAGCGATGCTGATGAAGATGCTTTGTTTGAAGCGCTACAGCATTTAAAGTACAATAAGCACGAAGTAATTTTGTTTCACACCTTCGATAAAGAGAAAGAGCAGGATTTTAATTTCAGTAATCGCCCAAAGCGCTTTGTCGATGTTGAAACAGGTGAGCATATTAATTTATATGCCGAAAATATTAAACAATCGTATGAAACTGCTGTGGTAAGCTATTTTTCAGAATTAAAATTGAAGTGCGGTCAATACAGAATTAAGTATGTAGCGGCCGATATTAATGAGAGTTTCAATAAAATTTTGACTACCTATTTAGTAGAGCGTCAAAAGTTTGGGTAATAGAAGTAAATTTTTTTCAAAAAATGTTTGTCAGAATGAAAATGCGTGGTATATTTGCCACCGCTAAGATAGCAACGGTCTGGTAGTTCAGTTGGTTAGAATACCTGCCTGTCACGCAGGGGGTCGCGAGT
>NZ_CAXBCK010000065.1:0-16997 GCF_963974425.1 uncultured Marixanthomonas sp. | reverse complement strand
ACCATGGACCCCCTGATTATGAGTCAGGTGCTCTAACCAGCTGAGCTATGGGACCAGAATAGCTGCAAATGTAAAACACTTTACAGTTAATGCAAACATTTTTTCACAATAATTACATTTTTTGTCTTTTATTCTATTTCCTGACAAAGTTCAATTAACACACCATTGGTTGAGTTTGGGTGTAAAAAAACCACTAATTTATTATCAGCGCCTTTTTTGGGTTCTTCATTAATTACTGTAAAACCTTCTTCTTTCAATCGTTTAACTTCTTTCTTTATATTACATACGGAAAAAGCAATGTGATGGATTCCTTCACCTTTTTTTTCTATAAATTTTGCAATGGGACTATCAGGTTTTGTAGCTTCTAACAATTCTATTTTACTTTCACCACACTTAAAAAAAGAAGTTGTTACGCCTTCACGCTCTACATTTTCTGTTTTATAATGTTTATAACCCAACAAGCTTTTATAAATTGTATTTGCTTCATTAATGTCTTTTACGGCAATGCCTATATGTTCAATTTTTTCCATATTTATAACTCTTTTTCTATTTCAAAACTACAAAATCTTTATGTCAGCCTCTTTACTTTTTTTAACAAGATAAAAACAGAGTCTAAATATAAAATAGTTGTCAAACTTTTAAATAAATGGTTGTTAGTATTAATTGTCCTACTTTTGCAGTATGAGTACAACAGAAAGTAACAGACAAAAAAAAATAGCAGGCGTGCTACAAAACGACCTTGCTAAGGTTTTACAAGAATTGCTTCGCGAATCGGGGCAGTTAAGCACTATTTTAACCGTTTCGAAAGTTTCGGTAACGGTCGATCTTTCCATTGCGAAGGTATATGTGAGTGTTTTTCCTTCCGATAAAGCAGAAGCTATTATAAAGGAACTAAAGCAACTTACTCCAAAAATTAAGCATCAAGTTGCACAACTTACCAAGCATCAGCTTAGAAAAATGCCCGATCTTTCATTTTACAATGACGATTCTATGGAATATATTCAAAACATAGAAAAAGCGGTAAAAGAAAAGGAAAACCCAATCGAAAACCCGGATTTACTTCCGAAAAGAAAAAAATCGTAATTGAAATTTCCGCTCTACATCGCAAAGCGGTATTTATTTTCAAAAAGTAGCAACAACGCTATTAATATCATTACCGGAATTGCAGCTGTTGGTGTTATTGTTGGTGCCATGTCACTCTTTATAGTCCTTTCTGGTTTTTCTGGCTTAAAAGATTTTAGCCTTCAGTTTACCAATGTTTTTGATAGTGATTTAAAAATTTTTCCTGAAAGTGGAAAAACGATTACATTTTCTGAAGCTTCTGAAGAAAAACTAAAAGAAATTACAGGGATTGAAAGCTATTCAAAAGTCATTGAAGAACGGGTTTTTCTTCAATATAAAGGAAGAAACCATATTGCCTACATAAAAGGGGTGGATGAAAAATACAGTGCGGTAAACCCTACCGATAGTATTTTGTTTTTAAGCAATTGGTTTACACCTGGCCAGCAAGAAGTGGTTATTGGCTTTAGTATTGCCCATAAACTTTCTGTGGGAGTAAACGACTATACCGATTTATTAAATATTTACGTGCCGCGTCCCGGAACTGGTCAAATTTTAGCTACTGACGTTGCTAATGCTTTTACTAAACGAAACGCTGTTGTATCAGGAATTTATGATGTAAATGAAGAATTAAACAGCAAATATGTGTTCAGTGACATTGAGTTTGCTCGTAATCTTTTGAAATTGGACAGTGCCACCGTTTCGTCTATTGAATTGAAATTAAAACCTGGAATTTCTGAAGAAGATATCCGAAAACAAATTCAACCTATTTTTGCTGAAGAAGTACTAATTAAAAACCGCATTCAGCAAAATGACGCTTTGTACAAGATGTTGAATACAGAAAATGTTGCCGTGTACCTCATCTTTACTTTGGTACTCATTATTGCTTTGTTTAATGTAGTGGGCTCCATCATTATGATGATTCTCGATAAAAGAAAGGACATAAAAACACTTTACAACCTAGGAACAACAGTAAAAGACATTCGGAAAATTTTCTTTTTACAAGGCACACTTATGACCACACTTGGCGGTTTATTGGGTATTGGTTTAGGAATTTTGTTAGTTTGGGCACAATTACAATTTGAGTTTGTCAACATTACGCAAACATTGGCATATCCAGTAAAGTTTAAAATTATCAATGTACTGATCGTTTTTGTTACAATTACCGTTTTAGGGATAATTGCTTCAAAAATTGCTTCGAGCCGAGTTGGAAAGAAATTGCTTACTTAAACAAATTGGTGGTCTCCAAATTTTTGCAAAACCTCATCAAAGGCAGCAAAAACATCAGCGCTATCATCGCTAGTCACCATTTTCATTCTGTAGGGTTTAAAGTCTGGAATTCCTTTAAAGTAGTTGGTATAATGACGGCGAGTTTCAAAAACACCTAATTTTTCACCTTTCCAATCAATGGACATTTGTAAATGACGACGGGCAGCCTCTACGCGTTCTTCCATGGTTGGTGGTAATGCATGTTTGCCAGTTTTAAAATAGTGCTTAACTTCCTTAAAAAACCAAGGATAGCCAATGCTCGCACGACCAATCATCGCACCATCAAGGCCGTATTTATCTCGCATTTCCATCGCTCTTTCTGGAGTATCAACATCACCGTTTCCAAAAACAGGAATATGCATTCTTGGGTTGTTTTTCACCTCAGCAATAGGTTTCCAATCGGCGCTACCTTTATACATTTGAGCACGTGTACGACCATGAATGGAAATAGCTTGACAACCTACATCTTGCAAGCGTTCGGCCACTTCTTTTATCATAATAGTCTTTTCGTCCCAACCCAAGCGGGTTTTAACAGTAACGGGCAGTTTGGTGTGTTTTACCATAGCTTCAGTTAACGAAACCATTAGATCAATATCCTTTAAAATACCAGCACCAGCGCCTTTGCTCACCACTTTTTTTACGGGGCAACCAAAGTTTATGTCAATAATATCTGGGCCACTGGCCTCAACAATTTCTACACTTTGAAGCATGGAATCAAGGTTGGCACCAAAAATCTGAATGCCCACAGGACGTTCTTTTTCGTAAATGTCCAATTTCATCACGCTTTTGGCAGCATCACGTATAAGTCCTTCTGAAGAAATAAACTCGGTATACACCACATCGGCTCCTTGTTCTTTGCAAAGCGCACGAAAAGGTGGGTCGCTCACATCTTCCATCGGCGCCAATAACAGCGGAAAATCGCCTACATCTATGTTTCCAATTTTTGCCATACTCAAGCTCCGCTCAACATGATAGAATGACTTTGCGGAAATTTTAAGGTTTTTATAGATGCAAAATTACGTAAAATACTCTGGTAAACAATTTTGAACTAAAGAAGTATCTCTTTTGTTAATTGATGCGCTCGGTCTCTTCTGTTGTTGTAGATCGGTTATTGTCACGCAAACGCGCATTTCCGAAGTTATATTTAAAGCCTACCGTAAACAATCTGGTTTCTGTTTGTGCTGTATAAAAATTATCTTGATTGTAATATTTTGAAACCACAGGGAAATTTAAGGAAGTATTGAAAATATCATCCACACCTACTGTTATGCTGGCAGCATTATCCCAAAATGACTTTCGGACAGATAGGTTAAGGAAAAACCTATTTTTATAATTTGAAGAGCCTTGAATTATATTTGAAATATACAAAGAAGACAAATCTGCCGTCCAAGACCGGTCTTTTGAAAGTGTGAAATTAGAATATACATAGCCATAAAATCCAGCTGTATGGTTTTTATAGGTTCGTGGTACACTTTCTACCGCCAAAAATTCGTTTTCCAAATAATAGGTAGAGGTAACTACGTAAAAGTACAGCCAACTGGGTAAATTTCTTGGGGTATACTGAATATCGAAACTGTACTGGAAATCGCGCAATAAATTTGCTTCACTGTTACGCAACGTTCTCTTTTCATTATCTTGAAAGGTTAAAGCGCTTAACGAATTATCTATCGTCTCATAATACGCTTCAAAACTCCAAATATTGTTATACGAATAATTGAAAGCAATTTTATCTGAAATGGCTGGAACCAATCGCGGATTTCCTTCATTAAAATTGTTTTCATTTATAAAATAACGAAACGGATTCAAGTTTTGATAGTTAGGTCGTGAAATGCTTTTGGTGTATGCAATTCCAGCACTGTGTTTTTCGTTAAAATTGTATTGCCCAGAAACTCTAGGAAACAACTTAAAATAATCATTGGTATTAGTTTCTCCTAAGGTTCGTGACCGGCCTTCCACATCGGTATATTCGCCCCGTAGTCCTACAATAAGGCTAAAATCGTTAAACACTTGCTCAACATTTATGTACTCGGCATACACTTTTTCGAGATAGTTAAAATCATCTGAAAGAAATGGATTAAAGTCCATCTCACCCATATCGGTATCAAAAAAATGGAGTTTGCTATTGCTGTCTATGTTGCTGTATTTTACACCAGCCTTCAGGTTTCCTCTCCAAAAAGAATGCGTCAAATCTGCTTGTCCGGTAAAAATATTCGTGCCTTGATCGGCATCTGTTGAAAAACTGTTTTCTCGCAGCAAGTTTCCTGCAGGATCATTATAATTAGTGGCTACGTCCTGTAGTCGCTCGTTATTATAATCGGTATAATTGGCAGTAACAGTTACATTAGAGTTTTCCGCGTTCAACAAAATTTTATAATCCCCAGTTATGGAAAGTGTATGCGTATCAGACCCCAAATCACTTAAAGTTGTAAAGGTACTATCGATTGCGCGTTGAGCATTTCGTATAACTGCAAAACCATTGTTATCGTACGTTTCGTTTGGGTTTATCGAAAAGGTAGTTGCTAAACTAATGGTCTGTTTGTCGTCTAAGGTAAAATCGGCAATCAAATTCGCTTGGTGGGCGTTGGTTCGGGTGATTTTTTTAAAATCGGAATTCCAAATAGAATTGGTACTGCCGTCTGGATTAAAAAACCGAATAAAGTTTTCATCTTCCTTAAGATTTTTACGCGTGTTAAAACCGTAGCTTCCATAAAAATTGAGCCAATTGTTTTTATAGAAATGCGACGTTCCTAATCGGTACTTAGGAAATGTTCCTTGTTTGTATGAACCATTAACCGATCCTTTATAACCAATGGAAATTGCCCGCGAAGTATTGATGTTCAAGACGGTTCCCGTAGCGCCATCATATTTTGCAGAAGGACTGGTAATCACTTCAATATTTTTAATATTTGAGGCATCGGTATTTTCCAGCAGGGAAACAACCTCAGATGAGCTTAAGTACACCCGTTTGGCATTAATATATATTTCGGGACTTTGAAATTTAATTTGAATAGACTCGCCTATTACCACTACTCCAGGTGTCTTTTTCAATAGATCGAAAGTACTTCCTACAGAAAGCGAGGTGTTTTCAACATTGAAAACCAGTTTTCCAGCGGTTTTTTCTATCGTTGGTTTTTTAGCATTAATTACGGTTTCATCAAGGGTTTTGGTAGATTCTTTTAAAGTTACTGTTCCTATGCTTTCTTCAGAAGAAACAGAAACTTCTTTTTCGATTGTTTTAAACCCCATATAACTAAAAGTAAGTTTATAGGTCTTAGCTTCAAGATTTTTCAGCAAAAAACTACCATTTTCATTTGAGGTTGTACCTTTAAAAGGTTCGGTAGCGTCTTCTTCAAAAACAAGCACATTTACGAATGAAAGTGGAGCGTTATTAGCATCAACAACATTTCCAGAAATTGAAAAGTCTTGTGCAAAAAGTGATGTAGCACAAAATAGTAAGACTAGAAGGGACAGTCTTTCCATAAGTTCGGATTTGGTTTGTTATTCCTTTTTAAAATGCGCTTCATGGGGAGTTGAAGCAAGCTTCAATAAAATACGCAGCTTATACAAATATGTTAATATTATCTTAAACCTCCAAGATGTATGTAATTTTTTTGACGAAAGAGAACAAATCCTTTCTTTCGATTCAATTTAAACTATATTTGCAGTCAATTTGACTACGGAAGAAGAATACTATGAAGAACATTCGAAATTTTTGTATAATCGCCCATATTGACCACGGTAAGAGTACCTTGGCAGACAGGTTATTGGACTCAACCGCAACGGTTACATCACGTGAAAAGCAAGAACAATTGCTTGACAGTATGGATTTAGAGCGTGAGCGCGGCATTACCATTAAAAGCCACGCAATACAAATGGATTATGAGTTTGAAGGTGAAAAATATACCTTAAATTTAATTGATACTCCTGGTCACGTAGATTTTTCATATGAAGTTTCCCGAAGTATCGCCGCTTGTGAAGGTGCTTTGTTAGTAGTTGATGCTGCACAGAGTATACAGGCGCAGACTATTTCAAACCTATATTTAGCATTGGAAAATGATCTAGAAATCATTCCTGTGCTAAACAAAATAGATCTTCCTTCAGCAAATCCTGAAGAAGTAACAGACGATATTGTGGATCTTTTGGGTTGCGATCCGGATGAAATTATCCCTGCTAGTGCAAAAACAGGCTTGGGAATAGAGGAAATTTTAGAAGCTATCATTAAGCGTGTTCCCGCACCAAAAGGTAATCCAAATGAGTCATTGCAAGCCTTGATATTCGATTCGGTTTACAATCCGTTTCGTGGAGTGGAAACCTACTTTAGAGTATTGAATGGTGAAATAAAGAAAGGCCAAAATATAAAGTTTATGGCTACCGATAAAAACTACGAAGCCAATGAAGTAGGTACCCTAAAACTTAAGCAACTACCAAAAAATGTAGTAAAAACTGGTGACGTAGGCTACTTAATTACTGGAATTAAGGATGCCCGTGAAGTAAAAGTAGGTGATACTATTACCGATGCTGATAGTCCCACCACGAATATGATTGGAGGTTTTGAAGATGTAAAACCTATGGTATTTGCTGGTATTTACCCTGTTGACACCGAAGAGTATGAAGAACTTCGAAACTCCATGGAAAAATTGCAATTAAACGATGCTTCCTTAGTTTTTCAACCAGAAAGTTCGGCTGCACTTGGTTTTGGTTTCCGTTGTGGTTTCTTAGGAATGCTTCATTTAGAAATTATTCAAGAGCGATTAGAACGTGAGTTTGATATGACGGTCATTACAACCGTTCCCAACGTATCCTATTACGCATACACAAATAAAGAACCTGATGAACTGATTATGGTTAATAACCCATCAGATTTACCGGAGCCATCAACCCTTAACCGTGTAGAAGAACCATTTATAAAAGCGACTATTATTACAAAAGCAGAGTTTGTTGGGCCGGTAATGTCACTTTGTATAGAAAAACGAGGCGAAATTGTAAATCAGACCTATTTAACTACCGAGCGTGTAGAACTTTCTTTTGATATGCCACTTGCTGAAATTGTATTCGATTTTTACGATCGCTTAAAAACAGTTTCAAAAGGATATGCTTCGTTTGATTATGCACCAATTGGGATGCGCGAATCACATTTGGTGAAAGTAGATGTCCTATTAAACGGAAACACGGTAGATGCCCTTTCTGCCCTTTTACACCGTGATAATGCGTACGATATTGGTAAACGTATGTGTGAAAAGTTGAAAGAACTAATACCAAGACAACAATTTGATATTCCTATTCAAGCGGCAATTGGTTCTAAAATTATTTCCAGAGAAACTGTAAAAGCACTTCGAAAAGATGTAACTGCAAAATGTTATGGAGGTGATATTTCACGTAAAAGAAAACTATTAGAAAAGCAGAAAAAAGGTAAAAAGCGTATGCGTGCCGTTGGTAATGTAGAAATACCACAGGAAGCGTTTATGGCGGTATTAAAGTTGAATGATTAAAGCGACAATCTAACCACCACAAGTAACTCCAGAATCTTCTAAACCAGCTACGTAAACATTATAATTGGTATCCGTATTTTCACCATTTACAGTAGCGTTGCCGTTTTGATCCCGACACACTTCAAAAGCCGTGGTTTCGGGAGAATTACACGTTACACATGAAATTTCGGTATCATCTTCGCACGATAAAATAAATACGATTGAAAGTATCGGAAGTAGTTTCAGATATAGACCTTTTTTCATGGTAAAGAAGCTTTGTTAAAAAACGAAATTGTAATCAGTTTATTATTGGTCTTGCTCGTGTATTTTATCCTCTTCTTCTTTGGTAGCGTTTACAACATCTTCAAAATCTATTGGTTTTCCAAGGTAAACTAATTGACTACCTTCGGTAATTTCCATTTCTTGAGGGTTTTCAATGAGGTCTATATGGTTTTCATCGTTTTTCACAAAGAGGGCAACTGCATTTTCTTCCTCTTCAATATACCCTAGCAATTTCATAAACTTAGATTGTGTATCAATTGGCAACTCCTGTATGGAAGGGAAGTCACGAGCCACTTCAGTAAAACGCACATAATCATGGGTGGTTGAAAAAAGTTCTTCTGAAGAAAGGGTGTTTTTAATTTTTCGTTCTTCAGAGTTCATCAATCTAAACGATCCATTTTCACCAAAAATATCCCCATATCTTGAAATAGCTTGTTTATTAATTTCGTCATTGCCTGTCATTGCCAGCAGATACCCCACATCGTTCAATTCGATATTATCTGAAAGGTCATCCGAATAAATATTTCCATTAATGGCTTCAAGTCCTAACTCTCTAGCTTTTTCAATATTTAATCGGTTGGTGTCGACCAATACTACGTGACGATTATTTTTCTGAAGATAGGTACCTATCAGCCTTGAAACTTTTGAAGCACCTACAATCATAATACCTTCCGAAGATTTTAAGAAAACGCCAACTGCCGAAGCAAATAATCGAGCCGAAGCTGCATTTAATAAAACCGTAACGAGTACTACTGCAAAAACTAATGGCGTAATATATTCGGCCCCGGGAACACCTTCGTTTACTAATTTAGTGCCAAAAAGCGATGCAATACCAGCAGCAACAATACCACGTGGCCCTACCCAACTAATAAACAGTTTTTCATTTATTTTTAAGCTAGAACCTGTAGTACTTAAAAATACCGCTAGCGGCCGAAGTACAAAAATGATAATGGCTAGTAAAATACCCGTTTTCCAGTTGTAAACCAATAAAAGATCTTCTAAGCTAATATTTGCTGCCAGTAGTATAAATAGAATAGAAATTAATAATACGCTTAACGATTCTTTAAAATAAAGGAGTTCTTTAAGGCTTGGCAAATCGCTGTTTCCTAAATACATTCCCATTACTACCACTGCCAGTAAGCCCGATTCGTGAGCAAATTGATCGCTCAAAACAAAAATCATTAACACCATAGAAAGCGACACTACATTTAAGAGATAATGCGGAATAAACTTTCTTTTAATTAAAAAATACAGTGCGTAACCTGCTGAAATTCCGAAAGAAAAACCTATCAAAATAATTTTAGCAAACTCTATCAAAGCCTGTTTGGTATAGCCGGCATCGCCCTCTACACTAATAAACTCAAACACTAAAACTGCAACCAAAGCACCAATAGGATCTATTAAAATTCCTTCCCATTTTAAGACGGCAGAAACATGCTTTTTAAGAGGAATATTTCTTAGAATTGGTGTAATCACCGTAGGACCGGTCACAATAATTAATGCTGAAAATAGAAAAGAGATACGCCAATCGAGTCCAAAAACGTAATGGGCAGCTACTCCAGCACCTATAAATGTTACAGTAGAACCGAGACTTATTAACTTACCAATTACGCCACCAACTTTAGTGATTTCTCCACGCCGAAGGGTAAGCCCTCCTTCAAAAAGAATAATACCGATAGCTAAGGAAACAAAGTAAAAAAGGTTTTCCCCTGGAAAGAGTCCTTTTTCACCATTGTAAATAGGCTGTATCCACTGTTGACCATCGTCAGATAATAACGTTGAGATAGGACCAACAAACAATCCTATTAGGATTAACGGTAAAATGGCGGGTATCTTAAATTTCCAAGCAACCCATTGTGCTAAAATTCCTAAAACGATAATTCCTGCCAATTCAACCATATAATTCCTTTTTTGTAAAATAAGCTCTTTTGAAATTTCTCAAAAGCTAACTTTTTGTTAAAAATAATACAAATATTTCGGTCTGCACCCAAGGGACTGCTTCCCTTTTAGTATTTTGCACACTTTAAAATTCAAAATATGAAGTTGTACCCCATTGAATCTGGAAATTTTAAATTAGATGGTGGTGCTATGTTTGGAGTAGTACCAAAATCTCTTTGGAACCGGACAAACCCCGCAGATAGTAATAATATGATTGATATGGCGGCCCGTTGCCTGCTTATTGAAAACGGTGATCGCTTAACGCTCATAGATACAGGAATGGGTACTAAACAAAGCGAAAAGTTTTTTGGATATTATTACCAATGGGGAGATCATAATATCGATGAGTCTTTGAAAAAGCACGGCTTTCATCGTGATGATATTACCGATGTTTTTTTAACACACCTTCACTTCGATCATTGCGGCGGAGCTATACAATGGAACAAAGACCATTCAGGCTATGAACCTGCTTTTAAAAACGCAAAATTTTGGAGTAATAAAGATCATTGGGATTGGGCTGTACATCCAAATGCACGTGAAAAAGCTTCTTTTTTGAAAGAAAACATCCTTCCCATAGAAGAAAGCGGACAATTACATTTTGTTGATAAACCTACTGGTGACTTTGCTAAAGCAAATGAAATGGATTTCGGCATGTTATTTGCAGATGGTCATACCGATAAGCAAATGATACCCCACATAGATTACAAAGGCAAAAAATTAGTGTTTATGGCAGATCTATTGCCAACCGCAGGGCATTTACCATTACCCTACGTAATGGGATATGATACTAGGCCTTTATTAACGCTGCCTGAAAAAGAAAAGTTTCTGAATCAAGCGGCAGATCACAAGTATTATCTTTTTTTAGAGCATGATGCTCATAACCAAATAATTACCGTAAAACACACTGAAAAAGGCGTTCGTTTAGATCAGGTTTTTACTTTTAATGAACTTTTTAATTAATTTACAACAAATGAATATTCTTAAAACATCCTTTATGGCTGCTGCTTCTGCAGTAGTCTTAGCTGGTTGCGGAAGCAGCTCGGCTCCAATTGTTTCAACTCCTATTGAAAACATTGACACCTTACCGTTAAAAACAGCTCCTTTAAATGACGAACAATATAAAAAATGGGGTGCTGCAGATCTTATAAATGATACAATCCCAGGGATGAGTGTTGATAAGGCATATGCCGAAATTTTATCAAAAAGAAAAGGAAAAACTGTTATTGTAGGTGTAATAGACAGTGGTGTTGATATTGAGCACGAAGACTTAAAAAATGTTATCTGGACTAATAGAGAAGAAATTGCCGGTAACGGTAAGGATGATGATAACAACGGATATGTAGATGATATTCACGGATGGAATTTCCTAGGGGATATTGTAGGTGAGAATATGGAATACGCTCGTATCGTTAAGAAATTAGGTCCAAAATTTGAAGGAAAAACAAATGCTTCTATAAGCGCTGCAGATCGTGAGTCATTTGCTTTTTATAAAAAAGCTAAGGCTGAGTATGAAAAAGAAAAGCAAGATGCAGTAGCTAATAAAACTAGATATGAGCAAATATTATCGCAAGTAAAACCTGCTCACGAAGCAATGATTAAAAAATTGGGTAAGCAAGATTATACTGCTAAAGACTTAGCTGGAATCGCTAACCCAACTGCCACCGAACAACAACAAATTGGTATGCTTACTCAAATGCTTAGCTATGGCGACGCTGTGCCAGAAGTAGTGGAGCAATTAGAAGGTGGTATCGAATATTTTGATGGAAGATTAGACACCCACTTCAACCTGGAAAAAGACTTTAGAAGTGTATTAGGCGATAATCCTGATGATATTACAGATACCGATTACGGAAATAACGATGTAGACGGTCCAGATCCTAAAAAAGAAGATGCTAAACACGGTACACACGTTTCAGGAATAATTGCTGGAGAACGTAACAACGAAATTGGTATCGATGGAGTTGCAAAAAATGTTGAAATTATGGTGATCCGTGCGGTCCCAGATGGCGATGAGTATGATAAAGATATCGCACTTGCTTTTCGTTATGCTGCCGATAATGGCGCGAAAGTAATAAACACTAGCTTCGGAAAATACTACAGCACGCATCCAGAATGGGTTCGTGAAGCTATTGAATATGCTGCTTCAAAAGATGTATTGATTGTAAATGCAGCCGGGAACGAAGGTCTAAATCTCGATGAAACGGAAGTTTATCCAAATGATCAAACTAAAACTGGAGCTGAATATGTAGATAATGTGTTAACCGTTGGTGCCTTAAACTTCAAATACGGTAGCGAATTAGTGGCAAACTTTTCAAACTATGGAAAAACAAATGTTGATGTTTTTGCACCTGGTGTAAAAATATGGGCAACTACACCTTTAGATACGTATGAATATTTACAAGGAACTTCTATGGCGGCACCTGCAGTTGCTGGAGTTGCTGCGATGATTCGTTCTTACTATCCTAACCTTTCAGCAAAAGAAGTAAAGCAAGTTATAATGGATAGCGGCCTTACTACAAAAAGCCCTGTTATACTAGGTGGAGAAGAATCTAATACCGATAACTTCGGAAACATTTCAACCTCTGGAAAGATGGTGAATATGTACAATGCATTGATTATGGCCGATAAAAGGTCTCGTTTAAAATAAATGGATACTGTCAGGTTGAGCGCAGTCGAAACCTTATAGTTCTCGACTGCGCTTGAACAGACAACCAAAGTCAATTGGAGACCACGCTTTTTAAAAAATCTAATACTACGCTTATGAAATATATTTTCGGAAACATTTTAATCTTTTGTATAGTTGCTACTGCTTTAGCGCAGAACAATACTTCATATTGGCAACAAAAAGTTGATTATAAGATGGAAATTGATATGGATGTTGAAACCTATCAATACAAAGGAAAACAAGAATTGGTTTACACAAACAACTCGCCCGATGTTCTCGATAGAGTATTTTATCACTTATATTTCAACGCTTTTCAACCCGGAAGCGAAATGGACGTTCGTTCTAGAACCATTTCAGATCCAGATAGTAGAGTAGCAGATCGAATTTCAAAATTATCTCCTTCAGAAATAGGATATATAAAACCAACATTATTAACTCAAGACGGTCAAACTTTAAATTATGAAGTAGTAGGTACTGTTCTTGAAGTAGAATTAAACAAACCCATTCAACCAGGTGAAAGCACTACTTTCAATATGGAATGGGATGCACAAGTACCAGTACAGATTCGTCGTTCTGGTCGTAATAATGCAGAAGGTGTTGCTTTATCAATGGCACAATGGTTTCCCAAAATAGCCGAATATGATTTTCAAGGATGGCACGCATATCCTTACATAGGAAGAGAATTTCTTAGTGTTTGGGGTGATTATGATGTAAAAATAACAATAGACGCTGCGTATACTATTGGCGGAACCGGTTACTTACAAAACCCTGAACAAGTAGGTCACGGTTACGGACCTAAAGGCTTAAAAAATATGAAGCCAGTAGATGGAAAATATACATGGCATTTTAAAGCACCAAATGTACACGACTTTACTTGGGCTGCAGATGATGAATATGTTCATGATACCTATGAAGGTCCTAACGACGTAACACTTCATTTTTTCTACAAAGACAATCCTGAAATAAAAGAAAACTGGAAAAACTTACAGCCTAAAACTGCTGAATTATTAAAGTATTTCAATGAAAAGATCGGCCCGTACCCATATAAGCAATACTCTGTAATTCAAGGTGGAGATGGCGGTATGGAATATGGTATGAGCACCCTAATTACTGGCGAACGTAAGTTTGGAAGTTTAGTTGGCGTTACCGCTCACGAGTTGGCTCACGCTTGGTTTCAGTTTTTAATGGCTACCAACGAAGCAAAACACGAGTGGATGGACGAAGGGTTTACCAGTTATATTTCCGCAGCTGCCATGAACGAGGTAATGGACGAGCAGAAACCAAATCCGTTTAGTGGTTCCTATAGAGGTTATACTTTTTTAGCTAAAAGTGGTAAAGAGCAACCACAAACCACGCATGCAGACCGCTATGCCAGTAACAGAGCCTACGGAATTACCGCATACAGTAAAGGTGCTGTATTTTTAGCGCAATTGGGATATGTAATTGGCGAAGAAAACTTAGCCAAAACACTTAAAAGGTATTACGAAGATTGGGCGTTTAAACACCCAACGCCAAACGATTTTATTCGCGTCGCCGAAAAAGTTTCAGGTTTTGAGCTAGAATGGTATTTAACCGATTTTACTCAAACTACAAACACTATAGACTACGGAATTAAAGGTGTTGAATCTGTTGGAAACACGACAACTATAACATTGGAGCGCATCGGTTTAATGCCAATGCCTATTGATTTATTTGTAACGTATGAAGACGGAACGGAAGAGTACCTCTACATTCCGTTGCAAATGGCGCGTGCCGAAAAACCAACTCCATATCCAAATATGAAAAGTCGTGTGTTACCAGATTGGGCGTGGGCGTATCCTACCTACCAATTTGAAATCACGGACGGTAAAAAAGTAAAAAGCATGAAGATTGATGCTTCAGACCGTATGGCTGATATCAATCCTGAAAATAACACTTGGGGTGTAGAATAATTTTTTCTGAAACCTCTTTTGAAATCATAAGTGCCTTAAAAGTAAAACTGGATTTGTCCGGTTGAGCGCAGTCGAAACCTATTTGGTATAGACAGTTTATAGTTCTCGACTGCGCTCGAACAGACAGCAAAATGTACTTTTAAGGCACTTTTCTTTTTTTATATCTTTACACTATGAGCCAAAAATTTCCTAAAAACGAAAAACTAAAAAGCCGAAAAATGATAGCCCGGCTTTTTTCCGAAGGGAAATCTTATAAAAAATATCCCGTAAAAGTATTTTATATTGAAGTAGAAGATGCCGAAACCAATCAAGCTACTTTTGCCGTACCCAAACGAAATTTTAAGTTGGCCGTTAGCCGAAACCACATAAAAAGAAAGCTTCGCGAAGCCTACAGAATCAACAAAGGAGCGTATCTAGAAAAAAGCGGCAAGAAATTTGCGCTGTTGTTTTTGTATCTTGGAAGGGAAAAACCAAACTACGAAGCTGTTGAGGCTTCGGTTATTTCGCTTCTTAAAAAACTAACAGATGAAAGCAATTAGCCTATTATTTTTCTTGTTTGCCTTAGCGTGTTCAGATGGAAATCGTAACACCGATACTGTTTCGGCAAGTCCAGAACCTTCTTACGAAGTAATGGAAGACCAAGCATATTCTGAAGAAGTGCCTATCACACAACAATTAACGCCACCACCTCCGCCTACACCTCAACAAGAACAGAAAATCATTAAAACCGCCCGTCTCGCTTTTGAAACCCCATCGCCCGAAGAAACCCACAAAAGAATTTTACAACTTACCTCACAATACGAAGGGTTTGTAGCCAATGATAATTCTGGGAAAAGTTACAATCGTATTTATAGAAATATGACGGTGCGCGTGCCTACCAAAAACTTTCAAGCGTTTATCAATTCTGTTTCTGAAGGGGTTGAGTATTTTGACCAACGGGATATTTCGCGGCAAGATGTAACCGAAGAGTTTGTAGATCTCGAAGCGCGCTTAAAAGCCAAACGCAAACTAGAAGACCGGTATTTAGAATTGTTATCTAAAGCGAAAAACGTCAAGGAAATGCTCGAAATTGAGCGCGAACTCTCCAACATCCGCGAAGAGATTGAAGCCAAAGAAGGCCGCTTAAAATACCTTCAAAACCGAGTTTCTGTAAGCACTATCAACTTAGAATTTTACAAATACACTGCCGAAAGTGGCGTTACCGTTTCTTACGGACAGAAAATTAAAAACGCCCTACAAGGTGGCTGGAACGGCGTTTCGGTGTTCTTTTTAGGGTTGTTGTACTTATGGCCGTTGTTTATTGTGGTTATTATCGTGCTATTGGTAGTACGGTGGTTGGTTAGAAGGAATAAAAAGAAATAAATAATCGCATTGATTTTATATCATTGTTACCACACATTTAAGAAAGACATTATGAACAGAATATTGACAATCCTTTTTTTTAGTTTTTACGTGTCAATTTCTTTTGCATCAAGTCCACAAGTATCTGACTATTTAATTTTTAAAAATGATACTATCCCAACTTACAACTTATTGGTTGAACAATATCTTCAAAAAATAAAAGATGATAAAGGCAGATTATTTAATTTAAGTTTCAGAAACTCAATTGAAGGAACTTTAGGAACATCATTAAATTGCTGGAGAGGATATCAAGCGATTTATGAAATAAAAAATGACAGCCTATTTGTAAATGCTATTATCGATTGTCATTCGTTGGAAAATAAAAATCAAATTCCAGAAAATTATATTAAAAAATTATTTGGAGAAAAGGTTCAGAACAATAGAGTTTTCATAGATTGGTTTAGTGGGAATATCAGTTTTCCGACAAAAAGAACCGACAATAAAATGATTAGTTGGGATGGAGTATTTGAGCGGATTTTTATGTATGAAAATATCATAGAAATTGAAAACGGTGCTATCGATAAAATAAGTGAACAGCAAAATTATGTAGACTTAAAAAACGGAATTGATAGATTAGATAGAGATAATATTATAAATGCTCTTTTTGACAGAATTAAAAACTATAAATGGACAAAAAAAGATAAGTTTGATTGTTCTGAACTATATACAGTAACGATTGGAAAAAACGGCAAAATCTCTAATGTAGTAATGACCGAATATCAGACGGAAGAACTTATTGAGGAATATTGGGACACCAAACGCGAATATAATTATTGTGTTAAATCAATCCAAAAAGCCTTAAGAGGTTTGCAATTTGACATAATTAAACGAAAAGGAATGCCGATTGAAAGTAGTGTTTCTGTTGAAATTTGGTTTAATGAAGACGGAACTATAGAAAATTGGACGGAATAAAAACGTGTGGTAACAATGTATCCTATGAAAAGCACTAGTCCAGTTCTTCAAATATAATATTTTATTTTTTAA
>NZ_CAXBCK010000064.1:0-17190 GCF_963974425.1 uncultured Marixanthomonas sp. | reverse complement strand
TGCATAAACTTGTGCGTATCGCCTCCATCTTCTTTAATGGCTTCCAGCATTTCAATAACCGCTTGGTTAGCTCCACCGTGAAGTGGCCCCCAAAGTGCATTGATACCTGCTGATAAAGAAGCAAACAATCCAGTGTGTGCTGAACCAACCATCCTTACCGTAGACGTAGAACAGTTTTGTTCGTGGTCTGCGTGCAAAATCAATAATTTATCAAGTGCATCCACTACAGTTTTATTGGCATTATACTCCCCATTTGGCTTTTTAAACATCATTTTAAGGAAGTTATCTACATAACCTAACGAATCATCACCATAATCTAATGGCCTTCCTACACGTTTTCTATATGCCCAAGCTGTCAATACTGGGAATTTTGCTAAAATACGAACAATCGCATTGTACATATCTTCCTCACTATCAACATTTACAGATGAAGGGTTAAATGCTACCAATGCTGAAGTAAGTGAAGATAAAACGCCCATTGGGTGAGCTGATTTTGGAAAACCATCTAAAATTTTCTTTAAATCTTCATCAACATGGGAATGCTCTCTAATATCATCATGAAATTTTGCTAATTCAGATTTAGAAGGTAATTCACCGAATATCAATAAATATGCTACCTCTAAAAATTCTGCTTTTTCTGCTAAATCTTCAATAGCATATCCTCTATAGCGCAACACTCCCTTTTCACCATTTAAAAAAGTAATGGCGCTTTCACACGATCCCGTATTTTTATACCCCGGATCTATTGTAGTTACACCGTTAGTTACACTTCTAAGTGTTTTTATATCGATCGCTTGCTCATTCTCGCTTCCAGTGATAATTGGAAACTCATAACTTTTGCCATCAATTTCGAGGATTGCTGTCTTTGACATATATTCTAAAAGTTTTTTGTGATTATTTCGAAATGTAAATGTACAAAATATTGAGCGTTTTTTTAACATATACGAACGCTTGTTAGGTTAAAATATCCTTAAATTTCAAGCGTTTGAACGTATTTAAAACAAATAAACCCTCTTTCAGAAAAATTGAAAGAGGGTTTGATTAGATTTTTTGAATTCCATTAAATCTTAAAAGCATTGCGTTGCGGATAATAAGCAACATCGCATAATTGTTCTTCAATTCGTAATAACTGATTGTATTTTGCCATACGGTCGCTACGAGAAGCAGATCCTGTCTTAATTTGCCCACAATTTAATGCCACGGCCAAATCGGCAATAGTATTATCTTCTGTTTCACCACTTCTGTGTGACATTACCGAAGTATACCCGGCATTATGCGCCATATTTACAGCAGCAATTGTTTCAGTTAACGTTCCTATTTGATTTACTTTAATTAGAATTGAATTTGCTATTTTTTCTGAAATACCTTTTGACAACCGCTCTACATTGGTTACAAACAAATCATCTCCAACCAATTGTACTTTATCACCAACTTTTTCGGTTAATGATTTCCATCCATCCCAATCGTTTTCATCCATTCCATCTTCAATAGAGATAATTGGGTATTTGCTGCATAATTCAGCTAAGTAAGTAGCTTGCTCTTCTGAAGAACGTACTTTTCCTTTTTTGCCCTCAAAGACAGTGTAGTCATATTTTCCGTCTTTATAAAATTCTGCTGCTGCACAGTCTAAAGCAATCATGACTTCATCACCTAACTTATACCCAGCATTTTCAGTTGCTTTTGCGATAGTGTCAATAGCATCTTCTGTTCCGTTCAATGTTGGAGCAAAACCGCCTTCGTCACCTACCGCAGTACTTAGGTTACGGTCGTGCAATACTTTTTTAAGATTATGGAAAATTTCACTACCCATTTGCATGGCATGCGTGAAATTTTTAGCCTTTACCGGCATAACCATAAACTCCTGAAAGGCGATTGGCGCATCACTATGAGAGCCTCCGTTGATTATGTTCATCATCGGTACCGGAAGCGTTTTAGCACTTACACCACCAACATAACGATATAAAGGCATTCCTAATTCGGAAGCTGCTGCCTTTGCTACTGCCAAGGAAACACCTAGAATAGCATTGGCCCCTAATTTTGATTTATTAGAAGTCCCGTCTAAATCAATCATAATCTTATCAATTGTTTCCTGCTCAAAAACAGAAACGCCCAATAAGGTTCCAGCTATTTTACCATTTACATTTTCTACAGCATTTAAAACACCTTTACCCATATAATCGTCACCTCCATCACGTAGTTCCACAGCTTCATGTTCTCCGGTAGAAGCTCCCGATGGGACTGCTGCACGACCTAAAAAGCCGTTTTCGGTAATTACATCTACTTCTACAGTTGGATTTCCGCGGGAATCGAATATTTGTCTAGCAATAATGTCAATTATTATACTCATGCTGTTGTAGCTTTATGGTTTTGTATGGTTGTTATAAATTGATCGAATAAATATGACGCATCATGTGGTCCTGGACTTGCTTCCGGGTGATATTGTACCGAAAAAACAGGTTTGTTAACCATTTTAATTCCGGCTGCAGTTTGATCATTAAGGTGCAAATGTGTTATTTCGATATCTGGATTAGCTTCAGCATCTTCTCTGCTAATTGCAAAACCGTGATTTTGAGATGTTATCTCCCCCTTTCCTGTTTCTAGGTTTATAATAGGGTGATTAATACCTCGATGCCCGTGATGCATTTTATAGGTTGAAACGCCATTTGCCAAAGCAATTACTTGATGTCCACCACAAATACCAAATAAAGGTTCTCCTTTTTCAATAATTTGCTTTGTTACTTGAATGGCATTATCTAATGGCTCTGGATCACCAGGACCGTTTGATAAAAAGTAGCCATCTGGGTTGAAAGCTTCCATTTCACTTAAAGGAGTATCGTAAGGAAAAACCTGTACGTAGCAATCTCTAGCGGCTAAGTTTCTTAGAATATTAGTTTTAATTCCATTGTCCAAAGCTGCAATTTTATAGGTTGCATTCTCTTTTCCGAAGAAATAAGGTTCTTTTACCGAAACTTTTGAAGCTAGCTCTAGTCCTTTCATATTAGGAATATCAGCTAATTGTTTTTTCAAATCATCAATAGTATCTACTTCCGTAGAAATTACCGCATTCATCGCTCCATTATCCCGGATGTAGCTTACCAAAGCACGGGTATCTACATCGCTAATTGCCAATAAATTGTTTTTGTTTAAAAATCCTTCTAAAGAATCATCTGCAGCCGGACGTGAGTGATTATAACTTAAATTACGGCAAATTAAACCCGAAATTTTAATACTATCAGATTCCATTTCGCTCTCTGTGGTCCCGTAATTACCAATATGTGCATTGGTAGTTACCATTAGTTGCCCGAAGTAAGATGGATCTGTAAAGATTTCTTGATAACCGGTCATTCCGGTATTGAAACAAACTTCGCCAAAGGCTGAACCTTCTTGGCCTCCCACTGCTTTGCCGTGAAAGATAGTGCCGTCTGCTAATAAGATTATTGCTTTTTTTCTTTTTTGGTATTTCATATTTGAAAAGATTTCAGGTTTCAAGTGAAAAAATTGTGCTTTGTACCTTCCGTGTAAATTGATGCAAAAATAATATAAAAAAAGGGATAAACATTTATTGCTTATCCCTTTGTTATTTACAAATAAAAAATCATTTTATTCTTCTTCTTTATTCGCTTTCGTCTTAGTTGCTGGTGCCGCTGCTTTAGAGCTTCCTCCACGACGGCTACGACGTGTAGATTTCTTTTTAGTAGCTTTCCCTGCATTGTAAACTGTATTATAATCTACCAATTCGATCATCGCCATATCTGCTGCATCTCCTAAACGGCTACCTAACTTAATAATACGAGTGTATCCTCCTGGACGATCGCCTACTTTTACAGCAACGTCTCTAAAAAGCTCACTTACCGCTTCTTTTTGGCGTAAGTTTCTATAAACGATACGACGGTTATGCGTTGTATCTTCTTTAGATTTTGTGATCATTGGTTCTACAAATTGCTTTAAAGCTTTTGCTTTAGCAACTGTAGTGTTAATTCTCTTGTGCTCAATTAAAGAACAAGCCATATTGGCCAACATCGCTTTTCTATGCGCTGTTTTTCTCCCTAAGTGATTAAATTTCTTTCCGTGTCTCATGACATTTTGTTTTAATCATCATCTTGCTACCAAACTCACTGTTGTGAGGAGCAAAATATGACGTATTAATCTTTATCTAATTTATATTTTGAAAGGTCCATCCCGAAGTTCAAACCTTTAACGTTAACTAATTCTTCTAATTCAGTAAGTGATTTTTTACCGAAATTTCTGAATTTCATTAAATCGTTTTTGTTATAAGAAACCAAATCTCCTAAGGTATCTACTTCAGCAGCTTTTAAACAGTTTAATGCACGAACTGAAAGGTCCATATCTACTAATTTTGTTTTAAGCAACTGGCGCATATGCAATGATTCTTCATCATATGTTTCAGTTTGAGCAATCTCATCAGCCTCAAGGGTGATACGCTCATCACTAAATAACATAAAGTGGTGAATCAATGTTTTAGCAGCTTCGGTCAAGGCATCTTTTGGATGAATTGAACCATCTGTTTGGATTTCGAAAACTAATTTTTCGTAATCTGTTTTTTGTTCTACACGGAAGTTTTCAATACTGTACTTCACATTTTTAATTGGTGTGTAGATAGAGTCTGTAAAAATGGTTCCAAGAGGTGCGTTTGCTTTCTTGTTCTCTTCAGCAGGAACATATCCTCTTCCTTTTTCAATAGTGATCTCGAAATTAAGATTCACTTTTTTATCCATATTACAGATAACCATATCTGGGTTTAATACTTGAAATCCTGAAATGAATTTCTGAAAATCTCCAGCGGTTAATTGTTCTCCTCCGCTTACTGAAACAGTTACGGTTTCGTTATCTATCTCATCTATCTGTCTTTTAAAACGTACTTGTTTTAAGTTCAAGATGATTTCTGTTACATCTTCTACAACTCCGGCTATGGTTGAAAATTCGTGATCAACCCCTTCAATACGTACCGAAGTAATTGCAAATCCTTCTAAAGAAGAAAGTAATACTCGTCTTAATGCGTTACCTACTGTCAATCCGTAACCTGGTTCTAAGGGACGAAATTCAAATTTCCCCTCAAAATCAGTAGAATTGATCATGATAACTTTATCAGGCTTCTGAAAACTAAATACTGCCATAGTGTGACTCGTGTGTTTTTATTATTTAGAATATAATTCGACGATAAACTGCTCGTTGATGTTCTCTGGAATCTGGATACGTTGTGGAATAGATACGAACGTTCCTTCTTTAGTTTCGTTGTTCCAAGTAATCCACTCATAAACGTGGTTAGCATTTGCTAAAGAATCTTGGATAGCATTTAACGTTTTAGATTTTTCCCTTACAGCAACAACATCACCTACTTTTATTTGGTATGAAGGTATATTAACCTTTTCTCCATTTACAGTAATGTGACGGTGTGACACTAATTGTCTTGCAGCACGACGGCTAGGGGCGATCCCCATACGGAATACAACGTTGTCTAAACGTGATTCACATAATTGAAGCAATACTTCACCTGTAATTCCAGGAGCAGCTGTTGCTTTTTTAAACATGTTTCTAAATTGACGCTCTAAAATACCATACGAGTATTTTGCTTTTTGCTTTTCAGCTAATTGGATAGCGTATTCAGATTTCTTTCCACGACGACGGTTGTTACCGTGTTGCCCTGGAGGGTAGTTTCTTTTTTCGAAAGACTTATCGTCTCCGAAGATAGCCTCACCAAACTTACGGGCTATTTTAGTTTTTGGACCAGTATATCTTGCCATTTCTAAGTATTTTTGAAGGGAAAATTAAATTAAGGTCTTACGTTTAATCCTCTAATCTTCTTTATTCCTTCAGATTGATATTAATTATAAATTATACTCTTCTTCTTTTTGGAGGACGACAACCGTTATGCGGCATTGGAGTTACGTCGATAATTTCGGTAACTTCAATTCCTGAATTGTGAAGTGATCGTATTGCAGATTCTCTTCCGTTTCCAGGTCCTTTTACATAAACTTTTACTTTACGTAAACCAGCATCGTGAGCTACTTTTGAAGCATCTTCTGATGCTAATTGAGCAGCGTAAGGTGTATTTTTCTTAGATCCTCTAAAACCCATTTTACCGGCAGAAGACCAAGAGATTACATCTCCGTTCTTGTTTGTTAAAGAAATAATGATGTTGTTAAATGAAGCTGTTACGTGCGCTTGGCCAACAGATTCAACGTTTACTTTACGTTTTTTAACAACCTTCTTTGTACTTTTTGAGTTAGACTTTGCCATATCTCTAGGTATTATTTAGTTGCTTTTTTCTTGTTAGCAACTGTTTTACGTTTTCCTTTTCTCGTTCTTGAGTTGTTTTTAGTACGTTGTCCACGTAACGGAAGACCCGATCTGTGACGAATACCTCTGTAACAACCAATATCCATTAAGCGCTTAATGCTTAATTGTACTTCACTACGTAATTCACCTTCGATTGTGAAAGACCCTACAGCCTCACGAATTTTTCCGATTTCATCATCGTCCCATTCGTTAACTTTTTTGTCTTCGCTAACTCCGGCTTTTTCCAGTATTTCCTGGGCGCGGCTTTTACCAACACCAAAGATATACGTTAACGCGATTACACCCCTTTTGTGTTTTGGGATATCTACACCTGCGATTCTTGCCATAACTTATCCTTGTCTTTGTTTGAACCTTGGGTTCTTTTTGTTAATAACATATAATCTGCCTTTCCTGCGTACTATCTTGCAGTCGGCACTTCTTTTTTTAACGGATGCTCTTACTTTCATCTGTTTAGTTTTTAATTAGATTAATACGAAACCGTATTAGTATCTATAGGTTATACGAGCCTTAGTTAAATCGTAAGGACTCATTTCTAATTTAACTTTATCTCCGGGTAATAATTTAATATAGTGCATACGCATTTTACCCGAAATATGCGCAGTTACAATATGACCGTTTTCCAATTCCACTCTAAACATTGCATTAGACAATGCTTCTACAATTGTTCCGTCTTGTTCTATTGGGGGTTGTTTTGCCATTTTTTAGTTTTTAGTATTTAGTTGGTAGTCGGTAGTATTTATCTTTCTTACAGAATAATTTTCTATCCTCTATCCTCTATCCACTATTGTTCTATATTATGCTACTGCTTTTCTGTTTTTACCTGTTTTCATTAAACCATCGTAATGACGATTTAATAAGTATGAATTAACTTGTTGCATGGTATCGATTGCCACACCAACCATTATTAATAATGATGTACCACCGTAAAATAATGCCCATCCTTGTTGGATTCCTAGAAACTTAACAACAAAAGCAGGAAATACTGCTATTAATGCTAAGAATACTGAACCTGGTAAGGTAATTTGAGACATAATTCTATCTAAATATTCTCCAGTTTCTCCTCCAGGCTTAATACCCGGAATAAAACCTCCACTACGCTTAAGATCGTCTGCCATTTTATTTGTAGGCACTGTAATTGCAGTATAAAAATATGTAAAGATAATGATCAACGTAGCAAATACAAGGTTGTACCATAATCCAAATATATCACTGAACGCAGCTTGTACTGATTGTGCTACATTACTATCTGAAAACATAGAAATGCTTGCGATAGCTGAAGGCACAAACATAATTGCTTGTGCAAAGATAATAGGCATTACTCCTGAAGCATTAAGCTTTAATGGAATAAATTGACGTGCACCAAAAATATTTTTCTCATATCCTCCACTAGCGGTTCTTCTAGCATATTGTACTGGTATTTTTCTCACTGCCATTACCAACATTACCGAAGCAAGGATAATAACAAACCAGATTACCAATTCAATCAAAATCATAATCAAACCACCATTTGATTCTAAAACTCTAGAAACAAATTCTTGTGCAAACGATTGTGGTAATGTTGCTATAATACCAACCATAATTAATATAGAGATACCATTACCAACACCTTTATCGGTTATTTTTTCACCCAACCACATTGCAAATATCGTACCAGTAACTAAGATAATTACTGAAGAGATATAGAACATAGGTGTTTGACCCAATATAAAAGCTTCAGTAGGTACTCCCAATGCAGGAAGACCTGCTAAATAACTAGGAGCTTGTACCAAACAAATACCGATAGTTAACCAACGAGTAATTTGCGTGATTTTCTTTCTTCCACTTTCGCCTTCTTTTTGTAATTTCTGTAGATAAGGAACTGCTATCTGCATTAATTGAACCACAATGGAAGCCGAAATATAAGGCATAATACCCAATGCAAAAACAGAAGCATTGGCAAAAGCCCCTCCCGTAAATGCATTTAACAGACCACCAAGTCCAGAATCAAAATTACCGGCAAAACCACCTAATTGTGAAGCATCTATTCCTGGTAATACTACTTGTGCACCAAAACGGTACACTAAAAGAAGACCCAACGTAAGCATAATCCTGTTACGAAGTTCTTCTATCTTCCAAATATTTTTTAAGGTATCAATAAATTTCATCCTTATCTTAGAGTTATAGGGTTACTACTTCACCACCAGCAGCTTCAATAGCTTCTTTTGCTGAGGCAGTAAACTTATGAGCAGATACTTTTAATTTTGCTTTCAACTCACCTCTACCTAAAATCTTCACCATTTCGTTTTTACCAGCAAGACCTAAACTCATTATAGTTTCAAAGTCTATAGTATCTTTTATTTTCTTGTCATCTACCAACTGTTGAAGTGTATCAATGTTTATGCCTTGATACTCTTTACGGTTGATGTTTGTAAACCCAAATTTAGGTACACGACGCTGAATAGGCATTTGCCCTCCTTCAAATCCAAGTTTCTTGGAATATCCAGAACGAGATTTAGCCCCATTGTGTCCACGAGTTGCAGTACCACCTTTACCGGAAGCCTGTCCACGTCCTACGCGTTTCCCGTCTTTATGAGTTGAACCTTTTGCAGGTTTTAAGTTACTTAATTCCATTTTGTATATCTTAAACAGTTTCTACTGAAACTAAATGTTTCACTTTATTTACCATACCAAGAATATTTGGCGTGTCATCATGCTCGACAGTTTGACCCATCTTACGAAGGCCTAAAGCTTCAAGCGTTCTCTTTTGGTTTTGCGTGCGGTTAATCTCGCTGCGTACCTTTGTTACTTTTATTTTTGCCATGTTCTTTAGTATTTATCCTTTATACAATTTTTCCAAAGTAATACCACGTTGCTTGGCTACTGTTTCTGCACTTCGCAATTGTAATAAAGCATCGAATGTTGCTTTTACTACGTTATGCGGGTTAGAAGACCCTTGAGATTTCGACAATACATCGTGAACCCCTACAGCCTCTAGTACAGCACGTACCGCACCACCGGCGATCAAACCAGTACCAGGAGCAGCTGGTAATAGGTTTACACGCGCACCGGCATATTTACCTTTTTGTTCGTGTGGAAGTGTTACTTTATTTAAAGGAATACGTACCAGGTTTTTCTTGGCATCTTCAATACCTTTTGCGATTGCACTGGCAACATCTTTCGATTTACCAAGGCCTTGACCTACTACGCCATTTTCATCACCAACTACAACAATAGCTGAGAATCCAAATGCTCTACCACCTTTAGTTACTTTAGTTACACGTTGTACACCTACCAAACGGTCTTTTAAGTCAAGACCTCCGGGTTTTACTGTTTCTACGTTTTTATAATCTTGATACATATTTCTTAAAATTTAAGACCGCCTTCGCGAGCGCCTTCAGCTAATGATTTTACTCTTCCGTGATACAGGTATCCGCCACGATCAAATGCTACGGTTTCTACACCGGCTTTTTGAGCTTTCTCAGCGATTGCCTTTCCTACTAATTTTGCAGCTTCACTTTTATTTACTTTTGAAGCGTCAATATCTTTATCTCTTGAAGATGCAGCAGAAATGGTAACTCCATTTACATCGTCCACAAGTTGTGCATAGATCTCTTTATTGCTTCGGAAAATAGCCAAACGTGGTCGCTCTGCTGTTCCTGAAACAGTCTTTCTGATTCTGAAACGAATACGTTCCCTTCTATCTGTTTTTGATAATGCCATAACGTTATATCTTATGCAGATTTACCTGCTTTTCTTCTTATTTGTTCACCTACAAACTTAACACCTTTTCCTTTGTAAGGTTCTGGCTTACGGAAACCACGAATTTTCGCAGCTACTTGACCAACAAGTTGTTTGTCGTGTGATGTTAATTTTACTTTTGGATTTTTACCTTTTTCAGAAATGGTTTCTACTTTTACTTCTGGAGCAATGTCCATAACGATATTGTGAGAAAAACCGATTGCTAAATCCAATTTTTGTCCTTGGTTACTGGCACGGTATCCAACCCCTACCAATTCTAGTTCTTTTGTCCAACCGTTTGTTACTCCTTCAATCATATTATTGATTAAAGCTCTGTACAAACCGTGTTTTGCTCTGTGATCTTTTCCTTCAGTAGGACGTTCCAAAACGATGGTTCCGCCTTCATTTTTAATAGTTATTTCAGAAAACTCCTGAGACAACTCACCTAATTTACCTTTTACGGTAACTACGTTATCTTTAATTTCTACTGTTACACCATCTGGAATGGCTACCGGGCTTTTACCTATTCTTGACATCTCTTAGTCTTTATTTTAGTATACGTAGCACAATACTTCGCCACCAACATTCTTTTCTTGAGCTTGCTTTCCTGTCATTACTCCATGTGAAGTAGAAACAATTGCAATACCCAGTCCATTTAATATACGTGGTATAGTTGAAGAACTTGCATATTTACGTAAACCTGGTTTACTAATTCTTTGAATCTTTTTAATTACCGGATCTTTTGTAAGCTTATCATATTTTAAAGCGATTTTGATAGTTCCTTGCGGCCCTTTATCGTCTTCAAATTTATAGCTTAAGATATACCCTTGATCAAAAAGGATTTTTGTAATCTCCTTTTTAAGGTTTGATGCGGGTATCTCTACAACACGGTGTCCTGCCTTTACGGCGTTTCTAACTCTTGTTAGAAAATCTGATATTGGATCTATATTCATTTTTAGTTATTTACGATAGTGGTTTTTGGTGTTCCCAAACCTACTAACTGTTTATGTTGTTACCAACTTGCTTTTCTAACTCCAGGGATTAAACCATTGTTTGCCATTTCACGAAACATTACACGTGAAATTCCAAATTGTCTCATATACCCTTTAGGTCGTCCGGTCAATTTACAACGGTTGTGCAAACGTACTGGTGAAGAGTTTTTTGGTAATTTTTGTAGACCTTCCCAATCGCCAGCTTCTTTCAAAGCTTGACGTTTTTCAGCGTACTTTTTTACCATTTTTTGTCTCTTAACCTCACGGGCTTTCATTGATTCTTTAGCCATCTTAGTTCTTTTTAAAAGGTATTCCTAGTTCCGTTAGTAATGATTTCGCTTCTTTATCGGTTTCAGCAGAAGTTACAAAGGTAATATTCATACCTTCAATCTTCTTGATTTTATCGATATTGATTTCTGGGAAGATAATTTGTTCTGTTATTCCTAATGAATAATTCCCCCTTCCATCAAAACCAGTTGCGTTGATTCCGTTAAAATCACGTACGTTAGGCAATGCACTTGTAATAAGTCTATCTAAAAACTCATACATACGCTCACCACGTAAGGTAACTTTCGCACCAATAGGCATCCCTTTTCTAAGTTTAAAAGTGGCAACATCTTTCTTTGAAATTGTTGCAACAGCTTTTTGCCCTGTGATTTTTGATAATTCTTCTACGGAATACTCGATCAATTTTTTATCGGCTACAGCAGCTCCAACTCCACGAGACACAACAATGCGTTCTAGTTTTGGAACTTGCATTACGTTTGTGTAACCAAATTCATCTGTAAGGGCGCTTACTACTTTGCCCTTGTACTCTTCTTTAAGTCTTGGTGTATATGCCATAACTATAATACTTGATTTGATTTTTTAGCAAATCGTACTTTCTTTCCATCTTCCATTCTATAACCTACTCGTGTTGCTTTTCCACTTTTAGGATCTACCAATGATAGGTTTGAAATGTGAATAGGAGCTTCTTTTTCGGAAATTCCACCTTGAGGATTTGCCGCACTCGGCTTCTCATGTTTCTTAACCGTGTTTACTCCTTCTACTATTGCTTTGTTTTTGTCAAGCATCACCTTCATCACTTTACCTTCTGAGCCTTTATGCTCTCCGGCAGTAACTACTACTGTATCGCCTGATTTTATTTTAAGCTTTGCCATCTTATTATCTATTATAGCACTTCAGGTGCTAATGATACTATTTTCATAAATTGTCTATCACGAAGCTCTCTGGCTACAGGACCGAAAACACGTGTTCCTCTCATTTCCCCTTGAGGGCCTAAAAGTACACAAGCATTATCGTCGAAACGGATATATGATCCATCTGGTCGTCTAACTTCTTTCACGGTACGTACCACTACTGCTGTAGAAACGGCACCTTTTTTAATGTTTCCGTTAGGGGTAGCTTCTTTTACTGAAACTACAATTTTGTCCCCAATGGAAGCATATCTCTTTTTTGTACCGCCTAACACACGGATGGTAAGTACTTCCTTAGCACCGGTGTTGTCTGCTACTCTAAGTCTTGATTCTTGCTGTATCATGATTACTTCGCTCTTTCAATTATTTCTACTAATCTCCAACATTTGGTTTTACTTAAAGGTCGTGTTTCCATGATCTTTACAGTATCACCTTCGTTGCAGTCGTTTGTCTCATCGTGCGCTACGTATTTCTTCGTTTTCAGCACGAATTTTCCGTACATAGGGTGTTTCATTTTCTTAGTTTCAGCAACTACGATGGATTTCTCCATTTTGTTACTGGTTACTACACCTATACGTTCTTTTCTTAAGTTTCTTTTTATTTCCATCTTTCAGCTTCGTACTGTTATTGCACTTCTCTTTTAGTTAGTTCGGTCGCAATTCTGGCAATGCTTCTGCGCTGCCCTCTTAATTGAATTGGATTTTCCAACGGTGAAATGGTATGAGCCATTTTAAGGTCTGTATATGCCTTAGTCGATTCAGCAAGTTGTTCTTGTAACTCTACTGTTGATGCTTCTTTTATTTCTGATTGTTTCATAGTGACAATTTCAAAAATTATTCTTGATAATCTCTAGACATTACAAATTTTGTTCGTACGGGTAGCTTTTGTGCTGCCAAACGTAATGCTTCTTTAGCGGTTGCCATTGGCACACCAGAAACTTCAAACATAATTCGACCAGGTTTTACTACAGCTGCGTAATATTCTACGGCACCTTTACCTTTACCCATACGTACTTCAAGAGGCTTTTTAGTAATCGGCTTATCTGGGAATATCATAATCCAGATAGAACCTTCTCTTTTCATATAACGAGTAGCAGCAATACGTGCAGCTTCTATTTGACGAGCTGTCACAAATTTTGAATCTAAAGATTTAATACCAAAGGTACCGTTAGACAATCGGTGTCCACGTCCAGCGTTGCCTTTCATGCGACCCTTTTGTTGTTTACGGTATTTTGTTCTCTTAGGTTGTAACATGTTCTTCTTTTTAAAAAATTACTTTCTGCGACGTGATTTGTTTCCACCTCGTCCGGATCCTTTTCCTCCTTTTTTGGATAATCCAACTAACGGGGAAAGGTCTCTTTTTCCATACACTTCGCCTTTCATAATCCATACTTTAACACCCAACTTACCATAGGTAGTTTGAGCCTCTACTAAAGCATAGTCAATGTCTGCTCTAAATGTTGAAAGCGGGATACGACCTTCTTTGTACGATTCATTACGAGCCATTTCAGCTCCATTTAATCGTCCAGAGATCTCAATTTTGATACCTTCAGCGTTCATTCGCATTGCAGCCGCAATCGCCATTTTTATTGCTCGACGGTATGAAATTCTATTTTCAATTTGTCTTGCAACACTAGCACCTACTAAATGAGCGTCTAATTCAGGTCTTTTAATCTCATGAATATTGATCTGTACCTCTTTTCCGGTAATTTTTTTGAGCTCTTCTTTAAGCTTGTCCACTTCCTGGCCGCCTTTCCCGATAATAATACCTGGACGTGCGGTGGTTATGGTAACGGTTACAAGCTTAAGGGTACGCTCAATGATTACCCTAGACACACTAGCTTTACTTAAACGAGCGTGAATGTACTTTCTAATCTTATCGTCTTCGGCTAATTTATCACCGTAGTCGTTGCCTCCGTACCAGTTGGATTCCCATCCTCTAATGATACCTAAGCGGTTACCGATTGGATTTGTTTTCTGTCCCATTTATATTAGCTTTGTGTGTTATCGTTAGCTCCAAGTATCATTGTAACATGATTGGAACGTTTTCTAATTCTGTGCGCGCGTCCTTGTGGTGCAGGGCGAAGTCTCTTCAACATTGTACCACTATCTACGCGTATTTCTTTTATAAAAAGATCAGCATCTTCTACAGAAGCTTCTTCATTTTTTGCTTGCCAATTTGCAATGGCTGAAAGCAATAGTTTTTCCAAACGCCCTGAAGCTTCTTTTTTGTTAAATCTTAATATATTAAGTGCTTTACCTACCTTTTCACCACGGATTAAATCTGCAACTAATCGCATTTTTCTTGGTGATGTAGGGCAATTATTCAATTTAGCAAAGTACTGTGTTTTCTTTGCTTCCTTGATTTGCTCTGCTCTTTCTCTTTTACGAACTCCCATGGCTTATTATTTTTTTCCTTTGTTTCTAGCACCTGCGTGACCACGGAATGATCTTGTAGGTGAAAATTCGCCTAATTTATGTCCTACCATATTCTCAGTTACATATACAGGAACGAATTGACGCCCATTATGTACTGCGATGGTTTGACCAACAAAATCTGGAGTTATCATAGAGGAACGAGACCAAGTTTTGATCACGGTCTTCTTATTTGAAGCCACATTCTGTTCTACTTTCTGTTCTAACTTATAGTGAACGTAAGGTCCTTTTTTTAACGATCTTGCCATAACTTATTTCTTTCTACGTTCTATAATGTATTTATTACTAGCTTTAGTCCTCTTACGAGTCTTGTATCCTTTTGCAGGAAGACCTTTACGAGAACGAGGGTGTCCTCCAGAAGATTTACCTTCACCACCACCCATTGGGTGATCAACCGGGTTCATCACCACTGGTCTTGTACGAGGTCTTCTACCTAACCATCTTGTTCTACCAGCTTTACCACCGACCATAAGTTGATGATCACTGTTAGATACAGCTCCAATTGTAGCCATACAAGTAGTTAAGATCATTCGGATTTCGCCTGAAGGCAATTTTATAGTAGCGTATTTCCCTTCTCTAGCAATAAGCTGAGCAAAAGCACCAGCACTACGAGCCATAACAGCTCCTTGACCAGGACGTAATTCTATACAGGAAATAATAGTACCTAAAGGAATATTGGCAAGGGTCATTGCGTTACCGATATCTGGTGTAGTTTTCTCACCTGAAACGATATTTTGCCCTACCTGAAGACCGTTTTGTGCGATTACATATCGTTTTTCACCATCTTGGTAATTAACTAATGCAATAAACGCAGTACGGTTAGGATCGTATTCAATTGTTGCAACAGTAGCAGGAACTCCCTGCTTGTCGCGCTTAAAATCGATTACTCGATATCTCTTTTTATGACCACCACCTAAATAGCGCATAGTCATCTTTCCTTGACTGTTTCTACCTCCGGACTTTTTTATCGGAGCAAGTAAACTTTTCTCCGGCTTATCAGTTGTGATGGCGTCATACCCATTTACAACTCTAAATCGCTGTCCAGGAGTGATAGGTTTTAATTTTCTTACTGACATGTTTTGTCTAATTTAATGTAAGCAACAGCTTACATATTACTGTAAAAATCTATTGTATCACCTTCCGCCACCTGTACAATTGCTTTTTTATAAGCATTTGTTTTACCAGTCTGGATGCCTGTTTTCGTATAACGAGTTCGGCGATCCGGGCGGACATTCATTGTGCGAACTTTTTCAACAGAAACTTCATAAGCAGCCTCAACTGCTTTTTTGATTTCTACCTTGTTCGCCTGTGGGTTCACTACAAATCCGTAACGGTTATTATCTTCCGCATCTTTTGTAGCTTTTTCCGTAATAATAGGTTTTATTAAGATATTCATCTTGCTTCTATTTACTTAAGTTTTGTTCAATTGCTTCCAAAGAACCCTCAAACAGCACAATACTGTTTGCATTCATTATTTGATAAGTACTTAATTGTGAGTTACTTACAACTTCAGTTCCTTTCAAATTGCGAGACGACAAATATACATTATTATTTGACTCTCCCAACACAAACAAAGATTTTTTATCTTCTAACCCTAAACTCTTTAGAACTGAAGTAAAATCTTTTGTTTTTGGAGCATCCATTTGCAGGTCTTCTAACACAACAATCGCCTTATTATTTGCCTTCATTGTTAGGGCCGAACGGCGCGCTAAACGTTTTAAACTTTTATTCAATTTAAAGGAGTAGTTTCTTGGTCTTGGACCAAATACTCTACCTCCACCTTTAAAAATAGGCGACTTTATACTACCAGCACGAGCGGTACCCGTACCTTTTTGTTTTTTAATCTTGCGAGTACTCCCCACAATCTCTGCACGCTCTTTTGCTTTATGCGTACCTTGTCTTTGATTGGCAAGGTATTGCTTTACATCAAGATATACAGCGTGTTTACTAGGCTCTATTCCAAACACATCCTTAGAAAGCTCTATCTTTCTACCTGTGTCTTTTCCGGTTTTATTTAATACTGCTACCTTCATTATTTCTGAATCGTTACATAAGCATTTTTGTGACCTGGCACACAGCCTTTCACTACAAGTAAATTCTTTTCAGGAACTACTTTCAACACTTTTAGGTTTTGTACTTTCACTTTTTCACTTCCCATTTGGCCACCCATTCGCATTCCTTTGAAAACTCTCGCAGGATACGATGCTGCACCAATAGAACCAGGAGCTCTTAGCCTGTTGTGCTGACCGTGCGTAGCTTGACCCACACCAGCAAAACCGTGACGTTTTACAACTCCTTGAAATCCTTTACCCTTGCTTGTTCCTGCAACATCCACGAACTCGCCTTCAGCAAAGTGTTCAACGGTGACATTGTCACCTAATTTAAAATCCTCTTCAAATCCTTGGAATTCAACAACACGACGCTTAGCAACAGTTCCAGCTTTTTTAGCATGGCCCTCAGAGGCTTTATTAGCAGTCTTTTTGTCATCGAAACCAAGTTGAAGGGCTTTGTACCCGTCAACCTCTTCGGTTC
>NZ_CAXBCK010000063.1:0-18786 GCF_963974425.1 uncultured Marixanthomonas sp. | reverse complement strand
GTAATCTAAGGACATTGTGTTTCCGAAGAATATTTCGGAAGTATTTAAAATCTAAAGCAAACTAAAATTACATTCTGATTTTTTCAGAATTCAAAAAAATTAAAATATGTCAGTAGTAGTATATACAGAATCCGAAGAAGGAACATTTAAAAAAATTGCTCAAGAAGCTGTTTCCTACGCTAAAGGAATTGCAGACAAAATGGGCGCGCCAGTAACCGCTGTAGCTATAAACGGAGGTGATACTAGTGAGCTTGGAAAATACGGTGCCGATAAGGTATTGAATGTTTCCAATGACAAATTAAGTAAATTTAATGCTGAGGCCTATGCAGATGCCGTTGCACAAGCAGCAAAAAAGGAAGGCGCTAAAGTAGTTGTGGTTTCTAGCAGTGCTAACAGCAAATATATGGCACCATTATTAGCTGTAAACTTAGACGCTGGATACGTATCTAACGTAACCGAATTACCAGAAAGCACAGAGCCTTTCAAGGTAAAACATAGTGTTTTTACAAATAAAGCGTTTTCCATTACCGAATTTAAAACCGATGTAAAAGTAATAGGATTAGCAAAAAACGCATACGGAGTAAAAGAAAACGAAGCAGCGGGAACTGCTGAAGATTTTGCACCAGAGCTTTCTTCTGAAGACTTTTCAGTAGATGTGGTTTCCGTAGACAAAGCAACCGATAAAGTAACCATCGCCGATGCTGAAATTGTAGTTTCGGGTGGTCGTGGTCTTAAAGGACCTGAAAACTGGGAGATGATAGAAGAAATGGCCGATATTTTAGGAGCTGCAACCGCTTGCTCTAAGCCTGTAAGCGATATGGGTTGGAGACCTCATAGCGAGCACGTAGGGCAAACTGGTAAGCCAGTAGCTGCAAATTTATATATTGCAATAGGTATTTCAGGAGCTATTCAGCATTTAGCTGGTATTAACGCTTCAAAAACTAAAGTCGTGATAAATAACGATCCTGAAGCCCCTTTCTTTAAAAATGCAGATTACGGTATAGTAGGCGATGCTTTTGAAGTAGTACCTAAGCTGAATGAAAAATTAAAAGAGTTTAAGGCTCAAAACGGATAAGCCTTCCATTATTTGGCAGTAGCGTGATTTCTTTTTTCTATGAAAAGAAATTTTATCGAAGCTAATCATGGAAAGCATAATTTTTGTTACTTTGTGCCTGATATTAAAGGCTGTTTAATTAAGGAAACTTCCTTTTTTAAACAGCTTTATTTTTTATGGGGACTTTCAAAAGTCCTTTAACATTGAAATCATACCTCTTTAATGAGTCTTGTAAGACTAAACATAAAAGGAATATCCTATAGCCAAACGCAAAATGGCGCATACGCTTTAATATTAAGCGAAATGGATGGAGAACGAAAACTACCAATCGTTATTGGAGCCTTTGAAGCACAATCTATTGCCATTGCTTTGGAAAAAGAAATAAAACCTCCTCGCCCGCTCACGCACGACCTTTTTAAAAATTTTGCAGATCGGTTTGAAATCGTAATCAAACAAGTTATTATTCACAAGTTAGTCGATGGTGTTTTTTACTCAAGTATTATTTGCGAACGCGACGGCCTAGAAGAAATAGTTGATGCTCGAACAAGCGATGCCATTGCATTAGCACTTCGGTTTAATGCACCTATATTTACCTATAAAGGTATTCTAGATAAAGCCGGAATCTTTTTGAAAACAACACCTAAAAAGAAAAAAGATAAAATTTCAAAGGACGAAGAGTCGGTTTTAGAAGAGTTAATTGGTGGAGAGGACAAAGAGTCGGTTGCGCCTTCAAAACAGAACTTTAGTAAATTTTCTTTAAAAGAATTAAATGAAATGCTAGATGAAGCTGTTGATAATGAAGACTACGAGAGAGCAGCCAGTATTCGAGATGAAATTTCAAAACGAGAATAAGTTTTTAATAAAACTTTCAGCAAACGTATTACTATGTATCCAAACCTTTCTAAGAAGTAATTAATCTATAAAGTCTATGCGGAATTTTTTATTGATTGCTTTTTTATGTTTTTTCTGTTCCACTGTTTTTTCTCAAACTATTGAAAAAAAATGGCTTTTTCATAAAGTCGATAACCAAAAAAACACTTCATTAGTTAACCTAGACCCTTATCAAGATTATTTAAATTTAGACAACGGCAGATTTGAATATCGTTTACAAAGCAAAGATTCTATAAAGGCGTCAGGCGATTATATTTATCAGAATAATCTTCTGGTATTCTTTTACGACACACCCAAAAACATCATACAGCGCTATCGAGTTGAAACTTTAACAGACTCCTCTCTCGTTTTCTCAAAAAATAAAGCGGTCTACAATTTTAAAAATAAACGTAACGACGAAGTAATTACTGCTACAACAAGTGAAACACCAACAATCACTAAAAACACCGATGAGATAGTCCCTTCACAAGGTTTCTCTTTTAATAGCTTATGGCGTGGTATCGTGGGGATGATTTCTTTGATATTTATCGCCTTCTTATTTAGCTCTAACCGTAGGGCAATTAACTGGAAAACAGTAGGGATTGGTTTAGCATTTCAGCTTGTAATTGCTATTGGCGTATTAAAAGTTTCGTTTATACAAAGTATTTTTGAAGCCATCGGGAACGTTTTCATTAACATCCTCGAATACACACAAGCAGGAAGTAAGTTTTTGTTTGAAGGCTTGGTAGTAGATATGGATACCTTCGGGTTTATCTTTGCTTTTCAAGTACTACCTACCATTATATTCTTCTCGGCATTAACTTCCGTTTTATTTTATCTAGGGATTATTCAAAAGGTAGTTCGGGCATTGGCATGGCTTTTATCTAAAGTTTTAAAAATATCGGGGGCAGAAAGTTTAAGTGTTGCCGGAAACATCTTTTTAGGGCAAACAGAAGCGCCACTTTTAGTAAAGGCCTATTTAGAAAAAATGAACAAGTCTGAAATATTACTTGTTATGATTGGCGGTATGGCAACTGTAGCAGGAGCTGTTCTTGCTGCTTATATTGGCTTTTTAGGTGGCGATGACCCACTTTTACGACTTACATTTGCTAAACATCTATTAGCTGCTTCTGTAATGGCAGCACCTGGAGCCATTGTAATTTCAAAAATATTATATCCACAAACCGAAATAGTTGATACAGACGCAAAGGTTTCTTCAGAAAAAATAGGATCTAACCTATTAGATTCTATTGCTAATGGAACTACTGAAGGGTTACGTTTAGCCGTAAATGTAGGAGCTATGTTATTAGTTTTTGTAGCAATGATTGCTTTAGTGAATGGAATTTTAGGCGGAATTGCTGGTTTTGATGGCTTTACAATCGAATCCTTAAACATAGCTTGGCATTTTACTTCTTTAAATGAAATAATTGCAACCTATACTCCTTACCAGAAACTCTCATTAGAGTTTATTTTAGGGTATTTATTCGCACCACTAATGTGGCTTATTGGAGTTTCAAGTGAAGATATGATGCTAATGGGGCAATTATTAGGTATTAAACTAGCCGCTAGTGAATTTGTAGGTTACATCCAGCTAGCTGATTTAAAAGACGTTTCGAACGTTCTACATTTAAAATATGAAAAGTCGATTATTATGGCCACTTATATGTTGTGTGGCTTTGCCAATTTTGCTTCTATCGGTATTCAAATTGGAGGAATTGGCTCCTTAGCACCAGGACAACGCAAGCAGTTATCTAGATTTGGCATGAAAGCTTTGATTGGCGGAACCATCGCTTCTTTAATTTCGGCTACAATCGCAGGGATGATTATTGGGTAGATGGTTTTAGGCTTGAAGTTTCAAGTTTTTATAAGGTCATATATAGTAGGTTAAATATAATGAACCAAATGACAAACTAAAAGGTGGCTGAGTGTTTCGACGCAAGGAGGAATGTATCGAAGCTACCGACCTCAAAACTCAACAATAAACACTCCGTTAATAAGTATATAATAAATCCCGATAGATTCAGTTTAATAGGAAAGTGGTATTCTTTACATTTAACCACAAATATTTTTGACCATGAAGCAATACCACGACCTTATAAAACATGTTCTAGAAAACGGAACTGAAAAACACGATAGAACCGGAACCGGAACCAAAAGTGTTTTTGGGTACCAAATGCGATTTAACCTCAGTGAAGGATTCCCGATGGTAACCACAAAAAAACTACACTTAAAATCCATTGTTTATGAATTACTGTGGTTTTTAAATGGAGATACCAACATAAAATATTTACAAGAGAATGGCGTTAGAATCTGGAACGAATGGGCCGATGACAAAGGTGATTTAGGACCTGTTTACGGACATCAATGGCGAAACTGGAACAGCGAAGAAATCGATCAGATTTCAGATATTATTGAAACATTGAAAAATAATCCAGATAGCCGTAGAATGTTGGTAAGCGCTTGGAATCCTAGTGTTATGCCAAATACGAGCAAACCTTTTGCAGAAAATGTAGCAAATGGTAAAGCAGCATTGCCTCCGTGTCACGCTTTTTTTCAGTTTTATGTAGCTGATGGAAAATTATCGTGTCAATTGTACCAACGTAGCGCTGATATTTTCTTAGGTGTTCCGTTCAATATAGCTTCCTATGCATTACTAACGATGATGGTTGCCCAAGTTTGTGGTTATCAAGCAGGAGATTTTGTACACACCTTTGGAGACGCCCATATCTACAGCAATCACATGGAGCAAGTTGAATTACAATTATCCAGAGAGCCGAGACCATTGCCAAAAATGAAACTGAATCCAGAGGTGAAAGATATCTTTGGCTTTAAATTTGATGACTTTACCTTAGAAGATTATAATCCGCACCCACACATTAAAGGGGCGGTAGCTATCTAAAAACCATTTTATATGAAAAATGCCCTACTAGTACTTTGTATTTTATTTTCAACTGCGCTTTTTGCCCAAGAAGAATGGGGCGATGTACAAAAAAACGTAGTAACGCTTAAAGAAATACCTCCAGTTTGGCCAGGTTGTGAAAAAGGGAATGTTGCAAAACGTGATGCTTGTTTCAATAATATGTTGGCGCAACACATTGCTAAAAACTTTAAATATCCTCCACAAGCTTATAAAAACAATGATCAAGGTAGGGTTGTTGTAAAGTTTATAATCAATGAAAAAGGATTGGTCGAAATTAAAAGCGTAAGCGGTGGGACAGCTGCACTTCAAGAGGAAGCTAAGCGCAATATTTTGGCCATGCCTAAAATGACAAAACCTGGCATGATGGGCGGTAAACCTCGTGATATTAAGTTTACGGTTCCTATAACTTTTAAAACTGGGAAATAGAAAGGTTCTGCCTTTAACAAACCCTAAACATCTTTCACAAAAAAGAATTGGTATCTTTAAAGTGTCGGCAAAACCCGGCACTTTATTATTATGATTAAAACCAAAGACCTCGTTTCCTTTTTTCTGGAAACCCGCGAACATACCGAATCCATTTGTAAACCGCTGGAGATAGAAGATTATGTGGTACAACCCATAATTGATGTTTCCCCTCCTAAATGGCATTTGGGACATACCACATGGTTTTTTGAAGAATTTATCTTGAAGCCACACAAACCCAATTATCAATTATTCGATAAAGATTTTGCCTTTGTATTCAATAGCTACTATGAAGCCATTGGCAAACGTGTTGTGAGAAACAACCGAGGAAACCTTACCAGACCAGGGGTAGCCAAGGTTTATGATTACCGTCATTATGTAACAACCGAACTAAAAGAATTTTTAAGTTCGGGTGATATTTCTTCAGAAATAGAAGAAGTATTACACATTGGTATCCATCACGAAAAACAGCATCAAGAACTGTTGTTGACAGATATAAAATATATCCTCGGAAACAATCCGTTACTACCAAAATACAATGATTTATTTTCTGAAAACCCGATTCAGGAATTTGAACAGAAATGGATTCCGATTTCAGAAGATGTGTATGAAATTGGTCACAATAATTCCGAAGCATTTTGTTATGACAATGAATTGGGAAGGCACAAAGTATATTTACACGAATATGAAATATCAAACAAATTGGTTACCAACGCCGATTATGTAGCTTTTATTGAAGCTGGCGGGTACAAGGATCATAACCTTTGGCATGCAGAAGCGTGGGATTGGGTAAACCAAAATGATATTTCGCAACCGCAATACTGGCACAACATAGATGGAGCGTGGCATCAATACACCATGCAGGGGCTCCAAAAATTAAATATGGATGCTCCTGTATCACATATTTCATATTACGAAGCATTTGCTTTTGCACAGTGGAAAGAGTGCCGTTTACCCACCGAATTTGAATGGGAAGTAGCTCAAGATAAATTTGATTGGGGCAGCCGTTGGGAATGGACTGAAAGCGCTTATCTCCCCTATCCCGATTATACCAAAGCTCCAGGAGCCATAGGCGAATATAACGGGAAGTTTATGGTCAACCAGAAAGTGTTACGTGGCGGTTCAGTAGCTACATCACCCAAACACACTAGACCCACTTATCGCAATTTTTTTCAAACAAATTTACGTTGGCAATTTACCGGTTTAAGGTTAGCCAGATAATTCCGACTTCTTATATATGACAACAAAAACTCAAACTAAACTAGACACTTCTTTCAAAAAAGAGGTGTGCGAAGGGTTAACTAAATTTCCAAAATACCTTTCTTCAAAATATTTCTATGATAAAGCTGGAGATAAGCTTTTTCAAGATATTATGGCAATGCCAGAATATTATTTAACCGATTGTGAATTTGAAATTTTAGAAACACATACTGAACCCATTGCTGAATTCTTCCGAGGAAAAGAAAACGGTTTTGACCTTATTGAACTAGGTGCTGGCGATGGTAAAAAAACAAAGATACTGCTGAAATACCTTTCAGAAAACGACTTCAACTTTGTGTACAAACCTATCGATATTAGCCAAAATGCAATTGATAGCCTTTCAGAAAAATTACAAGAAGAATTACCCAACGTAGCCGTTGACCCTGAAAAAGGAGAGTATTTTGAAGTATTAGAACGGTTAAAAGAATATACCTCTCGAAAAAAAGTAATAGTTGTATTAGGTTCTAATATTGGTAATTTATTGCATCCACGCGCCATTGATTTTCTTTCAAAACTAAAAGATACGATGCAGGAAGATGACATGTTGTTTATGGGGTTTGATCAAAAGAAAAAACCCGAAACCATACTAAATGCCTATAACGATGAAACAGGAATTACGGCCGCTTTTAATAAAAATATTTTGGTGCGTATTAATCGAGAATTGGATGCCAATTTTGATGTAGAAAGCTTTAAGCATTGGGAGACCTATGACCCTGAAAGTGGAACTGCTAAAAGTTTTTTAGTTGCTACAAAACAAATGGAGGTAACCGTTAATGAGCTGGATCTCACTATTCAATTTGATCCTTGGGAAACCATACATACTGAAATATCGCAAAAATATACCGATAAAGTGGTAGATTGGTTGGCCGATGAATCTGGACTAGAAATTGAAACCTCATTTACTGATAGAAAAGGGTATTATAAAAATTATGTTTTTAAACGAAAAAATGCGTAATTTTCAACAAAATCACCTTATGAAATACCTAAGCATCCTTTTCTTTTTATTGCTGCTATCTGCCTGTGAAGACCCGATGAAAAAACAATTGGCAACAGTTGATCTTACCCACGATTGGGAAAACAGAAAACTAAACATGAATATGCCTGACAGCCTTTTAACTAAAGGGAGCACCTATTTACCTGTTTACTCTGAAATTTATCAACAAAACAAGAGCTTTACATTCAATCTAACAACAACAGTTAGTATAAGGAACATAAGTTTACAAGACACTATTTACATTTATAAAGCCGATTATTACGACACCTACGGAACCAAAATTAGACAATATTTAGACCATCCAGTATATGTTCAACCTATGGAAACTATAGAAATAGTAGTAGATGAAGAAGATAAAGGCGGTGGCACTGGCGCCAACTTTGTGTTTGACTGGGCAACAAAAAAAAACAAATTAGAACCTTTTTTTGAAGCGGTAATGATATCGACTGCCGGGCAGCAAGGACTGTCGTTTACCACACGCGGAATTCGGAAAAAGTGAAATTGAAATTGAAATAGGTGGTTTCGATACAATTCCGAAGAGCTTCGCTTTCGGAATCACTCAACCACCTGAGTTAGCAGTTACCAAAGGTGAGTGAGTGATTTTGAAACCAACACAGTTGGATTTCAAAATAGCGTTGTGCTGAGCGGAGTTGAAGTATACCGAAACCACAGATAAAAAACAACATTATGAAAGCCATTTGGAATGAAACCATATTAGCCGAAAGCGATGACACAATTGTTATTGAAAACAATCATTACTTTCCACCAAACACTATAAACGAACAATATTTTACTAAAAGTGAATCGCACAGTCATTGTCCCTGGAAAGGGCAAGCCTCTTATTACACTCTAAATGTGGGTGGTGAAAAAAACCCAGATGCTGCTTGGTTTTATCCCGAAGCTTCTCACGCTGCAAAGTCTATAGAAGGGTATATTGCTTTTTGGAAAGGCGTTGAAGTAGTTGAGTAATTAATGCTTTAAAACCTGTAAAAGTCTTTCCAAATCTTCTTCTGAATTGTAAAAATGGAATCCTACCCGAATACCTCCACCCCGCTGGGAATATATAATCTTGTTCTTTTTTAGTTTCTGAAATAGAACATCGTCCCCTTTTAAGTTATAAATAGTTGAATGATTTTCTCTATTCATAATCGTATCAGGTAACAGTCCCAAGTCCATAAAAGCTAATTTGGCTTTTTTAGATAAGACTTCTATTTTACTTTGAAGAGTATCAACTCCTAGTTCTTCCATAAACTGAAGAGATCTCTGTAAGCTACCATAATTGAAAACATCTAAATGACCGGGTTCAAAATGCTTTGCAAAATTGGTGTCTTCTGGCGAACTATCAAAATTGGCAGCTGAGTTAAAACCAATGGTATTCGGAAATATTTTTTCCTTTACAGATTCTTTAAACAAAAAGAAGCCATTTCCGTAACCTGAAAGCAACCACTTATAGGTACTTGTTCCAATAACATCCAAAGGGCTTTCTTCAAAATTAAATTTTTCAGTACCTAGATATTGCGTTCCATCGGCTATTAATAATAAATCTGGGTGATAGGCTTTTAATTCTTTTAAAAAATTAAAATCTATTTTTATCCCGCTAAGCCACTGTACAACACTAAAGGCAAACACAGTTGGACGGTGTTTGGTTACCACAGCTTCAATATTTTGCTCTATGTTTCCAGTTGTTTCGGCAAAACAAACATCGAAATCACGCATTTGTATAGGCCAATTAATAGAAGGATAATCATCTTTCAACAACAAAACTTTTTGTTTTTGAGGCAATCCTTCTAACAAGGTGTTTAAACCAAATGAAAAATTAGGAACCAAAGCGACATTTTCTTCCAAAGCATGGAAAAAGTTGCCTATTGTTTCGCGTACATTTTGTAGTTTTTCAAGAGTAGCTCCATAGTCATTTCCGTTAAGTAAAAAATTCTCTTCTTGTTCTTTACGCCAATTATATACAGGCTTTGAAAGAAGCCCTGAAGCGGGTGTGTTTAAATAGGTGCGTCCTTGTAAAGCCGGAAAGTGTTTTTTAAAATCTTTCATCTAGTTGGATTAAACAATTAAAAATAGGTATTTTTACTTTAGACATCAAAGTAACCAACTATGTTTTCAAAATCCAAAAAAACCGAAAGAATCGACTCGGAACAACGCGAACAATACGAATACGCTCGCAAACGCATTAAACAGAAGAAAAGCTTAATGCGGCATTTTATTTTATTTTTAATTGGTTCTATCTTTCTATTAGTCGTTGACTTAGTCTTAAAAAAAGGAGCCGATATTCTTTTCCCAAATTGGTCCGTTTGGGTCGTTCTTATTTGGGCATTTATTTTGTTAATTCATGTTTTCAATGTATTTGTAATGAGCAAGTTTATGGGCAAAGAATGGGAAGACCGTCAACTTGAAAAGTTAAAAGCAAAACAAGCCGATCGAATTAAAGAACTTAATAAAAAGGTAGGAAATGATGTGCAGCTTCCTAAAAAAGAAGAAATAAAAAAAAAGGACGACAACAACCCCTTACCCCCAGACGTACAATGATTACCTTAATTGCAGCAGCCGGTGAAAACAACGAGTTAGGGAAGGACAACGACCTTGTTTGGCACTTGCCAGATGATTTTAAACGGTTCAAAAAGTTCACCACCGGCCATCATATTATCATGGGTCGTAAAACTTTTGAGTCCTTCCCAAAGCCACTTCCCAATAGAACGCATTTGGTCATTACAAGAGACAAAGAGTATCAAAAAAAAGGCGCTATTGTGGTGCATAGCTTAGATGAAGCCTTACTGAAGTCTCATAATGATTCGCAACCTTTTGTAATTGGCGGGGGCGAAATTTATAAATTAGCCATAGACACTGCCGATAAAATTGAACTAACCCGAGTTCACGGAACTTTTGAAGCCGACACCTATTTCCCTGAAATTGATATGGATAAATGGCAATTAATTTCTGAAGTGAAACATGAAAAGGATGAAAAGCATAATTATTCGTTTTCATATTTAACCTACGAACGAAAGTAGTTTGAGTATTCTTACCAAAATAGCCGAAGAAAACAACCTGAATTTACTTGAATCTAAACCCCTATCTGGTGGTGATATTAACGATGTATTTTTACTTAAATGTGCTTCAAAAAAACTTGTTGTTAAAACAAATATTTCTTCAAAATTCCCCGGAATGTTTGAAGCCGAAGCCAAAGGTTTAGACTTCCTGAGAAGTTCAAACAGTTTTAAAATCCCTTCAGTAATTAATTATGGAGTTATTGAAAACACCTCATATTTATTGTTAGAATATATACCCGAAGGTTCAACATCCAACAGTTTTTGGGAGCAATTTGCTGAAAATTTAGCCACACTACATAAAGCCACTCAACCGACTTTTGGTTTAGATCACAGCAATTATATAGGCAGTCTTCCACAATATAATGGAACAGAAACCTCAGCGGCAGATTTTTATATCAATCAGCGGTTAGCGCCACAGTTTAAAATGGCAAAAGAACAAGGTTTCGATTTTTCAAAGTTGGACGTATTTTATAAAAATGTTTCTTCAGAAATACCAAACGAACCACCAGCTTTAATCCACGGCGATTTATGGGGCGGAAATTATATGGTTTCAAAAAATGAAATACCTACTTTAATAGATCCCGCTGTTTCGTTTGCATCACGTGAAATGGATTTGGCCATGATGCAACTATTTGGTGGGTTTTCAGAACAAATTTTTACTCAGTATCATTCTATTTTTCCGCTTGATAGCAATTGGAAACAACGCGTTTCCTTATGGCAACTATATTATTTACTGGTTCATCTTAATCTTTTTGGGAGCGGTTATTTATCTCGTGTACAAAGTATTGTAAAAAAATATCAATAATACATTAACAAACTATTGGACATACTTTAATAAAAAATTGACGCTTTAAGGCAGTCAAAACTCGTAACTTGAAAAGAAAAATAAAAGTTATGAGCACTGAAAATTTAACCACCGACGAAGCAAAAAAGAGATTAAAAGACATGGTAGCCGATATTAAAGTCGCCATGTTCGCCACCCGATTAAACAAACAACCTTTAAGCGTGGTGCCAATGCACACAAAAGAAGTAGACAAAGAAGGAAACATTTGGTTTTTAAGCGGAAACAATAGCGACCATAACAGCGACTTACTTAAAAATTCTAAAACGCAGTTATTGTATAGCGATCCCAATGCCATGAAGTTTTTAAGCGTTTACGGAGATGCTGAAATCATTACCGATCAAGCTGTTTTAGATGATTTATACAACAAAAAAGACAATGCTTGGTTTGATGGCAAAGAAGACCCAAACTTAACTGCCATAAAATTTACACCAAAAGAAGCTGCTTACTGGAACAATGACAGCAACCAATTAGTCACTTTTTTAAAGCTACAAGCAGCGGCTGTAACTGGTGACGACAAAGACATTGGCACTTCTGGTAAAATGGATTTATAATTAACTTTACACTATCCCCTTTCAATTTATGAAAAGGGGATTTTTATTTTTACTTTTACAGCATAAAACTACCAACTATGAAAGCATACGTATTTCCCGGGCAGGGAGCTCAATTTCCTGGAATGGGAAAAGATTTATATGAAACTTCAGATAAGGCAAAACAATTATTTGACCGTGCCAACGAACTTTTAGGATTCGATATTACCAAAATCATGTTCGAAGGTTCTGCGGAAGAATTGAAAGAAACCAAAGTAACCCAGCCTGCTATATTTTTACACTCAACAATTTTAGCAACCGTAATGGGTGACAACTTTAAACCCGATATGGTAGCTGGTCATTCTTTAGGTGAATTCTCGGCATTAGTAGCAAATGGAGCGTTGGCTTTTGAAGATGCACTTATTTTAGTTTCCAGAAGAGCGCAGGCGATGCAAAATGCTTGCGAATTAAAACCATCGACAATGGCTGCCGTTTTAGGTCTTGAGGATCATGTAGTGGAAGCCATTTGTGCCGATATTGATGGCGTTGTGGTTGCGGCAAACTATAACTGTCCTGGGCAATTGGTTATTTCAGGCGAGATAAAAGCCGTAGAAGCCGCTTGCGAAGCTTTAAAAGAAGCTGGAGCACGTCGTGCACTAATGCTTCCTGTTGGTGGTGCTTTTCACAGCCCGTTAATGGAACCTGCTCGTGAGGAGTTAGCCGCAGCTATTGAAAATACTCATTTTTTAAAACCTACCTGCCCTGTGTACCAAAACGTAAGTACGTTTGCTGTAACGGATCCTGAAGAAATTAAGAAAAACCTTATTTTTCAATTAACTGCTCCTGTAAAATGGACACAGAGTGTTCAAAATATGATTAAAGATGGTGCTGATCACTTTATAGAAGTAGGTCCTGGCAATGTATTACAAGGTTTGGTTAAGAAAATAGACCGCTCTCAAACGACTGAGAAAGCTGAAATTTAAAACTCACTCTAAGAATATTTATAAAGTGCCACAAATTAAGTTTGTGGCACTTTATGTTTTGTAGCTTTGATAACCATTAATATATCTAAATTGCAGTATGAAAGAAGTTGATTACATCATCGTAGGACTAGGAGTTGCTGGAATTTCATTTTGCGAAACATTACGCAAAAACGAAAAGAATTTTGTGGTGTATGATACCGGAATCAATCATTCTACGGTTGTTTCAGGTGGGGTGTTTAATCCCGTGGTTTTAAAACGATTTACTGCCGTATGGAACGGAAGCGATTTTTTAGAAAAAGCTATTCCTTTTTATGAAGAAATTTCAAAACAACTACAAGTTGATTTACTGGAAAACACACCTATTTACCGAATTTTAAACAGCATTGAAGAACAAAACGACTGGATGGTTGCCAGTGATAAAAAAGCCCTTTCCCCTTTTCTTTCTTCAGAAATAATAAAAAACGATAACACTTCTATAAAAGCACCTTACGGTTTTGGAAAAGTACTAGAATGTGGGAAAATAAATCCAACGAAATTAATTTCAGCCTATCGCGATTATCTTCAGACAAATAATCAATTGATTACTGAAGTATTTGAGCATGAAAAACTTCAATTAAAAGCTGATGCTGTGGTTTATAACGATGTTTCGTCAACAAAAATTGTGTTTACTGAAGGGGCTTCAGTAGTTCATAACCCCTATTTCCCAACAGATAATTTTGTTGGTAATAAAGGGGAGTACATTTTAATAAAAGCGCCAAAAATTCAGAGTGAAGTAATTTTAAAAGGCCCCTTGTTTATAATCCCACAAGGTGATGATGTTTATAAAGTAGGCGCTACATACAGCCGAGATGATTTTAGTAAAAATACTACTGAAGAAGCTCGAAAAACGATTGTTTCAAAGTTAGAGAAAATGATTTCTTGCGACTATGAAATTATTAATCAAATAGCTGGAGTGCGTCCTACGGTAAAAGATCGCAAACCATTATTAGGAAGTTTAGAGCACGAAAACACCTTATTTTTCAACGGTCTTGGAACGCGAGGAATTTTAATGGCGCCGCTTCTAGCTGAATGGCTTTATAACTTTTCAGAAAAAAATGAAAATTTACCTTCCGAAGTTAACATTGCCCGATTTAAAAATTAATTTGCTTTTTCCGGATTATACTTAAAGAAAAAATTAATCCAAATATTTCTAGATAACCGTAAAATTATTGGGAAGAAAACAAACAAGGTTCCAGTAATAACAAAAAAGGTGTTTAGCCGTCCCAATCCTATAAAAAAGTACGCAATAATAAACGCAGCTACGGCAAACGCTACACCTACCGCATAACTCACATACATTGCTCCGTAGAAAAAAGAAGGTTCAATTTTAAATTTGGTGTTGCAGTGCGGACAATTATCGTGCATATTTAGAGTTTCAGAAAAAATATATGGGTTTTTAGTTTTATACATTTTTCCAGTTTGACACACGGGACAAGTCCCTGTAAATATGCTGTACAATTTAGAGCCTTTCATAGTTATTTTTTTACCATTACAAATTTAAGCATCTTTGCAAAAATTTACCGTTACAATTGTTACATAAATGCTGAACATTCACAATCTTTCTGTTTCTTTTCAAGGGGAGTACCTTTTCGAAAAAATAACCTTTCAACTTACGCCTGGAGACCGTGTTGGTCTTGTTGGTAAAAATGGCGCCGGTAAATCTACGTTGCTTCGTATCATTTCTAAAGAGCAAGAGTATGATGAAGGTCAAATTGCCACTGATAAAGAGGTAACTATTGGCTTTTTAAAGCAGGATATCGATTTTACAAAAGGGAAAACAGTTCTCGAAGAATCGTATGAGGCTTTTACTGAAATTAAAAAGTTAGAAAAGAAGCTAGAGCACATTAACACGCAATTGGCAGAGCGTACAGATTATGAAAGTGAGAGTTACAACCAGTTAATGATTGATTTGAATGATGTGCAACATCAATATGAAATTCACGGGGGGTATAATTACCAAGGTGAAACCGAACGTATTTTACAAGGATTAGGTTTTAAACGTGAAGATTTTGGGAAGCTTACTGAAACATTTTCTGGCGGATGGCGTATGCGTATTGAATTGGCAAAACTATTACTGCAAAACAACGATATTTTACTACTGGATGAGCCTACCAACCACTTGGACATTGAGTCCATTCTTTGGTTAGAAGAGTTTTTAAACGGCTATGCTGGTGCAGTCGTTGTGGTTTCGCACGATAAAATGTTTTTAGATCACGTAACCAATAGAACCATTGAAATTTCCCTCGGAAAAATTTACGATTACAATTATCCTTATTCAAAATACTTGGTGCAACGTGCTGAACTTCGGGAACAACAATTGGCAGCACAAAAAAATCAGCAAAAGCAAATAGAAACTACCGAAAAACTTATTGAAAAATTTAGGGCCAAAGCCAGTAAGGCAACCATGGCACAATCGCTAATTAAAAAACTGGACAAAATAGATCGCATTGAAGTAGATGAAGACGATAACAGCGTGATGAGTTTATCGTTCCCAATTTCAGTAACCCCCGGAAAAGTGGTTATTGAGGCTGAAAACATTTCAAAAACATATGGCGATAAACATGTATTGAGCAATATTGACTTAAAAGTGGATCGTGACAGTAAAATTGCCTTTGTTGGTCAAAACGGACAAGGTAAATCTACTTTAGCAAAAATTATTGTAGGCGAACTAGAGCACCAAGGAAAAATGAACCTTGGGCATAATGTACAGATAGGGTATTTTGCTCAAAACCAAGCGGAGTATTTAGACGGTTCAAAAACCGTGGAAGAAACAATGATCGATGCTGCCGATATGAAAAGTCGTCCGCGTGTTCGTGATATATTGGGTGCGTTTTTATTTAGAGGTGAAGAGGTGGATAAATATGTACGCGTTCTTTCGGGTGGTGAACGTAACCGATTGGCATTAGCAAAACTATTATTAGAGCCTTTTAACGTGTTGGTAATGGATGAGCCCACCAACCACTTGGACATCAAATCTAAAAATGTATTAAAAGATGCCCTGAAGAGGTTTGAAGGAACTTTGCTATTAGTTTCTCACGACCGGGATTTTCTTCAAGGTATGACCGATAAAATCTACGAGTTTAAAGACCAAAAGATTAAAGAGTATTTAGGCGACATTGATTATTTCTTAGAACAACGTAATCTTGAAAACCTTCGCGAAGCTGAAAAACGAACGGTTTCAGAAAAGAAAGAAAAGCAAAAAGTTACTTCTGGAAAGGAAGATTACGAAATGCAAAAGAAACTGAAATCACTTCAGAATAAACTTAGTAATACAGAGAGTAAAATAAACAAACTGGAAAAGGAGATTAAAGAAATTGATGTGGAACTCGCTGTCAATTACGACAAAACGATTGCGAAACCTAACTTTTTTGATAGCTACCAAGCCAAAAAGAAAAAGTTGAATACTTTAATGGAAGACTGGGAAACTGTAACTTTACAGTTAGACGAATTAAACTAATCATCTAAAACAATATCGTTGGAAGAACATTTTTTTCAATGTCCGTATTGCTGGGAGCAAATATCTATGCTTCTAGACCCTTCAGTAACAACTAAATATATTGAGGATTGTGAGATTTGTTGTAATCCCATTGAAGTTTCAGCAACGTTTCAAGGTGGCGAATTGGTCTCATTTTCAGCAGAAAGCATAGAACAATAATATTTTTAGTATCTTTAATAGGTCTAATCTTTTTTTATAAATGCTTTCAAATTTCAGCTTTTCAGATACTACCGTAGGATTTCTTTTAGAAGGCTCTTTTGATATAAAAACCGTGGATAATTTAATAGAAAGTATTGAGGATAAATTAAAAAGGTATGACAAAATCAACTTGTATATTGAGGACGTAGGGGTTAACTCCTTTTCTTTACAAGCAATTTTAAAAGAAACTATCTTCAAGTTTAAAAATAGTAATAGGTTTTATAAAGTAGCATTGGTTAGTGATCGTAAATGGATTCACGGTTGCGCAAATATTTCTTCTATTTTTACTTCTTCAGAAACTAGAAATTTCACATCAGATGAGCGAATGAATGCTATGTCTTGGATTGCTCAATAAGTTTTAATTTTTTCCGCCTGTTAAACTATTTTTTAGACCTTTTGAAGCGTTAAGCCATAAATAATTAAAGAACGATTTTGTTTTATCTCGGGTAACTTCTCCAGAACCTTTTCTAAATTCTTGCTCACTTTTATCACTATCTTTTGAAATAAAAATATTGGCAATTGCCGATAAGAAACCATTCTTTTTATTTCCTTTTTTATTCAAAACCGTCACTTTAAAGTGATCATAATTAATCTTTAAATCTACGTGCGATGTCGTATGATTACCATCAATAGTAAAATAGGTTTTATTGGCTTCACCTTCTAATTGTACTTTTAGATTTGGCACTGTAAAGCTATTAATGTCTTCGGCCGGCAAGCCTCCTACATTGGCTTTAAAAAGAAACGTATCGCGTGGGTTATTCACATTAAAACTCCATTGGGTTGTAAAGGGGGTATTTTCCATAAAAATAGCATCAATATCTATTTCAGTCTTTTTAGGAGCTTGATAAGTGTTGCTAACATTGCTAATGACAGCATTTAAGTTTTTAAAATTAATTTTTCCGCCATTGTTTTCCTTTTTCACTTTTTCGGTATACACTATTGCCGCATTATTGATTTTAACTGAGTCTAATGTTAATTGAAAAGGGAGCGTTCTCAACATTTTACTGTATAACGGCTTTATGGTTTTATCGTCGGTCACTAACTTATTTCTGAAAATATCTAAGGTTGGATTTTGCAAAGATACTTTATCACCAACAATGAACAATTTTCGACTTTTAAATCCAAAATCGACTTTTTTTAATGAAATTGAATCAATTTTTAAATTAAAATGATCGGTCTCTTTTGGGATAATTCGGGCGTGCTCTTCTCTAGAATACTTGGTGTATAAGTGGATTCCGGCAATATTAACATTATTATCTTTTAATTGTAATTTCTTTACGGTGGCGTTTTCATAATCACTTACTTTTACAAAAACAGAATCTGTTTGGGCTCTGTATGTTCCAAAAGCAACCGGCAACCTTTTTTTGATAATTTTTTCATTGGTAGTGATAGAGTCAATTTCAAGAAAAAAATGATTGGTAAAAAGAAACAATGAATCTTTTTTTCCGTCAAAAATACTTACTGAAGCATCTTCAATTTTTAACCGATCTAGAAAAACAGGTCGGTTCATTGTTATAACACCAGATTTTAGACTATCACGATTTTTCTTTAATCTGTTTTTATAATAGATAATTTCTGGTTTATCAATTAATATTTCATCAATATGAATTTTATTATTAAGTAAATAATCCCAATAACTAATATCATCAACAACCAATTTGTCTACTGAAATGTTTGTATGAACTTCTTTATCGTCTTTATTTTGAATACTCACATTTGGGTTAATAAAAGTAAGCGTACCCTCATAAATATTAAGCCTAAGATCATCATAAGATTGACGAATATGGCTTGGCAAGCGAGTGATCAGAAAGTTTTCTACTTTATTTTTAAGAAAGTAGTTTATAGCCACAATACTACCGATAACGATAATCAGGACTGATACTAAGACTATTATAAATAGGCGTATTTTTTTTGTCATTACCTAAAAATACGAAACACAATCTTGGGGACGAAAAATTTATGAAAAGCTGTTAATTTTATTCTTTATTTGCTTGTCAGATTAAAAATCCTTTGTATCTTTGCCGTCCACATCGCGGGATAGAGCAGTAGGTAGCTCGTCGGGCTCATAACCCGAAGGTCACTG
>NZ_CAXBCK010000062.1:0-18803 GCF_963974425.1 uncultured Marixanthomonas sp. | reverse complement strand
AGCGTTTCCTTGGTAAGGAAGAGGTCATGGGTTCAATTCCCATCATTGGCTCAACTTTGTTTAAAATTGAACACTAATATATAACTAAGATTTAAATTAATACAACATGGCAAAAGAAACATACGATCGGTCGAAGCCTCACTTAAACATAGGTACAATTGGACACGTAGATCACGGAAAAACAACTTTGACAGCTGCTATTACTAAAGTAATGGCTGATGCTGGTTATTCAGAAGCTAGTGCTTTTGACCAAATTGATAATGCTCCTGAAGAAAAAGAAAGAGGTATTACAATTAACTCTTCACACGTAGAGTACCAAACAGCTAACCGTCACTACGCACACGTTGACTGTCCTGGTCACGCCGATTACGTAAAGAACATGGTTACTGGTGCTGCTCAAATGGACGGTGCTATTTTGGTTGTTGCTGCAACAGACGGTCCAATGCCACAAACTCGTGAGCATATCCTTTTAGGACGTCAGGTTGGTATTCCAAAAATCGTAACATTCTTAAATAAAGTTGATTTAGTTGACGATGAAGAATTATTAGAATTAGTTGAAATGGAAGTAAGAGATTTACTTTCTTTCTACGAGTATGATGGTGATAATGGTCCTGTAATCTCTGGTTCTGCTCTTGGAGCATTGAACGGAGAGCAAAAATGGTCAGATACTGTTTTAGAATTGATGGAGGCTGTTGATAGCTGGATTGATTTACCAGAACGTGATGTAGATAAGCCTTTCTTGATGCCAATCGAGGATGTATTTTCTATTACAGGCCGTGGAACAGTTGCAACTGGACGTATAGAGACGGGTGTTGCTAACACAGGTGATGCTGTTGATATTATTGGTATGGGCGCTGGAAAACTTTCTTCTACTGTTACAGGTGTTGAGATGTTCCGTAAAATCCTTGATAGAGGAGAAGCTGGAGATAACGTAGGTATCTTGTTAAGAGGTATTGAAAAGTCTCAAATATCAAGAGGTATGGTAATCTGTAAGCCAGGTTCTGTTACTCCTCACGATAAATTTAAAGCAGAGGTTTATATCCTTAAAAAAGAAGAAGGTGGTCGTCACACGCCATTCCATAATAACTACCGCCCACAGTTCTACGTTCGTACAACTGATGTTACAGGAACAATTAATCTTCCTGATGGTGTAGAAATGGTAATGCCAGGAGATAACCTTACAATTACAGTAGACCTTATCCAGCCTATCGCAATGAATGTTGGACTACGTTTCGCTATCCGTGAAGGTGGTAGAACTGTAGGTGCAGGTCAGGTTACTGAAATTTTATAAATAAAGTTAATTTGAAAAGTCTAAAGGTGTCCACCAAAGGTGGATGCCTTGGCTTTTATTAAGGGGATTGTCTAAGCCTATAATAGTAGGTTTTGAGTTTTCCTTTATTTACGGGCGTAGCTCAGCTGGTAGAGCAGTGGTCTCCAAAACCAAAGGTCGTGAGTTCGATCCTTACCGCCCGTGCTAAATAGGTTAAAACCAATTATAATGGTAAATTATATAAAAGAATCCTATAGTGAGCTTAAAAACCACGTAACCTGGCCAAGTTGGTCAGAAGCACAAAAACTTACAGTTGTTGTGGCAGTATTTTCAATTATATTGGCATTACTAGTTTTTGGTGTAGACAAGGTGTTTAGTAGAGTTATAGAGTTTTATTTTGAATGGATCAAGTCGTAATTATGACTGAAACTAAGAGTGCAAAAAAGTGGTATGTAGTCCGGTCAGTAAGTGGACAAGAAAATAAGATTAAGTCGTATCTCGAAACTGAGATTGCACGATTAAATCTTGAAGACTATATTGAGCAAGTTCTCGTGCCTACTGAGAAAGTAATTCAAATTCGTAACGGAAAAAAAATCAATAAAGAGCGTGTTTTTTTTCCAGGTTATATTATGATTCAAGCGAGTTTGGCTGGAGAAGTACCGCATATTATAAAATCAATCAATGGAGTTATTGGTTTTTTAGGTGAAACCAAAGGAGGAGATCCTGTTCCACTTAGACAGTCTGAAGTAAACAGAATGTTAGGGAAGGTAGATGAGTTGGCTGTAGAAGATGAGAATGTAAACATTCCTTTTGTAATTGGTGAAACTGTAAAGGTTATTGATGGTCCTTTCAACGGCTTTAACGGTACGGTTGAGAAAATCAACGAAGAAAAACGCAAGCTTGAAGTAATGGTAAAAATATTCGGAAGAAAAACACCATTAGAGTTAAGCTATATGCAAGTAGAGAAAATTTAATTGTTACACGCTATATAAATAGGTTTTTTCTTTAGCTTCCACAAAAGAGAAAATCACAGTAAAATTAAAACAATGGCAAAAGAAGTAGATAAAGTAGTAAAGTTGCAAGTTCGAGGTGGTGCCGCTAACCCGTCGCCTCCAGTAGGACCAGCTTTAGGTGCTGCCGGTGTGAACATTATGGAGTTCTGTAAGCAATTTAATGCTAGAACCCAAGATAAACAAGGAAAAGTGTTGCCAGTTGCGATTACGGTATATAAAGACAAATCTTTTGAGTTTGTTATTAAAACCCCACCCGCTGCTGTACAAATTCTTGAAGCTGCTAAGGTCAAAAAAGGATCTGGTGAGCCACACGCAAGAAAAGTAGCATCTATTTCATGGGATCAAGTTCGAGCTATTGCAGAAGACAAAATGCCCGATTTAAATGCATTTACTGTTGAGTCTGCCATGAGAATGGTAGCTGGTACTGCACGATCAATGGGAGTGAAAGTAAAAGGAGCTGCTCCTTTTTAATCAAGAAAAAGAATCTATAAAATGGCAAGATTAACAAAAAAGCAAAAAGAAGCAACGCTTAAAGTAGAGGATAGATCCTATACCGTAGCTGAAGCTTCTGCTTTAATAAAAGAAATCACCAATGTAAATTTTGATGCCTCAGTAGACCTTGCGGTTCGTCTTAACGTGGATCCACGTAAAGCAAACCAAATGGTTCGTGGCGTTGTTACCTTACCACACGGTACTGGTAAAGATGTTAAGGTGTTGGCTTTAGTAACTCCTGATAAGGAAGCTGAAGCTAAAGAAGCTGGAGCAGATTACGTTGGTTTAGATGAGTACCTCGAAAAAATTAAAGGGGGATGGACAGACGTTGACGTTATTGTAACTATGCCAAGCGTTATGGGTAAATTAGGACCATTAGGACGGGTTTTAGGACCACGTGGATTAATGCCTAACCCAAAAACGGGCACAGTAACAATGGATGTTGCTAAAGCAGTTTCTGATGTAAAAGCTGGTAAAATTGACTTTAAAGTTGAAAAAACTGGTATTGTACATGCAGCAATAGGGAAAGCATCTTTCGATGCAGAAAAAATTGCAGGAAACGCAAGAGAATTATTAACAACACTCGTTAAACTGAAGCCTCAGGCCGCAAAAGGTGTGTATATAGAAAGTATCTATATGTCTAGTACTATGAGTCCTAGTGTAGAGATCGACACCAAACGTTTCACTGAGCAGTAAAATTGAGAACTTATGACAAGAGAAGAAAAATCACAAGTAATTGAAAGTTTGACTGCACAGTTATCCGAGAACACTATTATATATTTAGCAGATATCTCGGGGCTTGATGCAGGATCTACAACAAAATTACGCCGCGCTTGTTTTAAAGCAGGGGTAAGTTTAAATGTAGTAAAAAATACCTTGCTTTCTAAAGCTATGGAAAGCAGCGATAAAGACTTTGGTGAGTTAACCGGAGTACTTAAAGGAAACACTTCATTAATGGTTTCTGAAACAGGAAACGCTCCAGCTAAAGTAATTAAGGAATTCAGAAAAAAATCTGATAAGCCATTACTTAAAGGAGCCTTTGTAGAAGAAGCAATTTATGTAGGTGATGAGCAACTTGACAAATTAGTTGAAATCAAATCTAAGGAAGAAGTTATTGGAGACATCATTGGATTGCTTCAATCTCCTGCCAAGAATGTTATTTCAGCACTTAAATCAGGTGGTAATACAATCGCGGGTATTGTTAAAACCCTTTCAGAAAAAGAAGGATAAAATTTAGCACTAATTAAATTACATATATTAATACAATTATTTTAAAACGATAGAAAATGGCAGATTTAAAAGATTTCGCAGAACAATTGGTTAACTTAACAGTAAAAGAAGTTAATGAGTTAGCAGAAATATTAAAAGAAGAGTACGGTATAGAGCCTGCTGCTGCAGCTGTAGCTGTTGCTGGTGGTGCTGCTGGCGGAGGCGAAGAAGCTGACGAGCAAACCGAATTTGACGTAATCCTTACAGCCGCTGGAGGTTCTAAGTTAGCAGTTGTAAAACTGGTAAAAGAATTAACAGGTGCTGGTCTTAAAGACGCTAAAGGATTAGTAGATAACGCTCCATCTCCAATTAAAGAAGGTGTAGCAAAAGACGAAGCTGAAGCAGTAAAAGCTCAGTTAGAAGAAGCAGGAGCAGAGGTTGAGCTTAAGTAAGCTCTCCACGTTTCAAACCTTACGGTTTAGGCCTTCCAGATACCTGGAATAGGCCTAAACCATTTTGCGTATATAAAGGTTAATAGTTTTTTGAGTATAGGCAAAAGTAGTTTTTTTAATTAAAATTCCGTCCATAGATGTCAGCAACGCAAACTGAAAGATTGAATTTTTCTTCTGTACAGAATAAGCCAGACTATCCAGACTTTTTGGATATTCAGATTAAATCCTTCCAGGATTTTTTCCAGCTTGAAACAAAATCAGAAGAAAGGGGTAATGAAGGTCTTTATAATACCTTCATGGAAAACTTTCCAATAACAGATACCCGTAATCAATTTGTATTAGAGTTTTTAGATTATTTTGTAGATCCGCCAAGATACTCCATTCAAGAATGTATTGAGCGTGGTCTTACTTACAGCGTTCCCTTAAAGGCACGTTTAAAGTTATATTGTACCGATCCTGAACATGAAGATTTTGAAACTATTGTACAGGACGTATACTTAGGGGTAATCCCTTATATGACACCAAGTGGTACTTTCTGTATCAATGGTGCAGAGCGTATTGTAGTATCTCAGTTACACCGTTCACCTGGTGTTTTCTTTGGACAATCATTCCACGCAAACGGAACAAAACTATATTCAGCTCGTGTAATTCCTTTTAAAGGTTCATGGATTGAATTTGCTACCGATATCAACAGCGTTATGTACGCATATATCGATAGAAAGAAAAAGTTACCGGTAACTACACTGTTTCGTGCTATTGGTTTTGAAAGAGATAAAGATATTCTTGAAATCTTTGACCTTGCAGAAGAAATTAAAGCTACCAAAACTGGTCTTAAAAAATTCTTAGGTCGTAAACTTGCTGCTCGTGTACTTAAAACATGGCACGAAGACTTCGTGGACGAAGATACAGGAGAAGTTGTGTCTATTGAACGTAACGAAATTGTATTAGACCGTGATACGGAGCTTGAAAAAGAGCACATTGAAGAGATATTAGACTCTGGATCAAAAACAATTCTGTTGCACAAAGAAGATAATCAGCAAGGAGACTATGCGATTATCCACAACACATTGCAAAAAGATCCTACCAATTCAGAAAAAGAAGCGGTAGAGCACATCTATAGACAATTACGTAACGCTGAACCGCCAGATGAGGAAACCGCTCGTGGTATCATCAATAAGTTGTTCTTCTCAGACCAACGTTATAACCTTGGTGAGGTAGGTCGTTACCGAATGAACAAAAAATTAGGTCTTGATATCGACATGGAAAAGCAAGTGCTTACCAAAGAAGATATCATTACGATCGTAAAATATTTAATCGAGCTTATCAACTCTAAAGCAGAGATTGATGATATTGATCACCTTAGTAACCGTCGTGTACGTACCGTAGGGGAGCAGTTATCATCTCAATTTGGTGTTGGTTTAGCACGTATGGCACGTACTATTCGTGAGCGTATGAACGTTCGTGACAACGAGGTATTTACCCCGATTGATTTGATTAACGCGAAGACACTTTCTTCAGTTATCAACTCATTCTTTGGTACCAACCAGTTGTCGCAGTTTATGGACCAGACCAATCCACTGGCAGAGATTACGCACAAGCGTCGTCTATCAGCTTTAGGACCAGGTGGTCTTTCAAGAGAAAGAGCAGGTTTTGAGGTTCGTGATGTTCACTATACACACTACGGAAGACTTTGTCCTATTGAAACACCAGAAGGACCAAACATTGGTTTGATTTCTTCTCTTTCAGTATATGCTAAAGTAAACAACTTAGGTTTTATCGAAACACCTTATAGAAAGGTAGAAGACGGTAAAATCGATTTAAAAAACGAACCAATTTATCTTTCTGCTGAAGAAGAGGAGGAGAAATTGATTGCACAAGCAAACATTCCGCTTAAAGATAACGGACAAATTGATAGCGATCGTGTAATTGCACGTATGGAAGGCGACTTCCCGGTTGTAGAACCAAATACTCTTAATTACGCGGATGTCGCACCTAATCAAATTGCTTCCATTTCAGCATCTTTAATTCCTTTCTTGGAACATGATGATGCCAACCGTGCGTTGATGGGAAGTAATATGATGCGCCAGGCAGTACCATTATTGAGAGCTGATTCTCCAGTTGTAGGTACAGGTCTGGAACGTCAAGTAGCTTCAGATTCTCGTGTATTGATAAATGCTGAAGGGGATGGTGAAGTGGAATATGTTGATGCAAACGAAATTACTATTAAATATGACCGTACCGATGATGAGCGTATGGTAAGTTTTGATAGTGATTCAAAAACATACCAACTGGTAAAATTCAGAAAAACAAACCAAGGTACATCTATTAACCTGAAGCCTATCGTAAGTAGAGGTGATCGAGTTAAAAAAGGACAAGTACTTTGCCAAGGTTATGCAACCGATAAAGGTGAATTGGCATTGGGTAGAAACATGAAAGTAGCCTTTATGCCTTGGAAAGGGTATAACTTTGAGGATGCGATTGTGATTTCTGAACGTGTTGTTAGAGATGATATATTTACATCGATTCACATTGATGAATATTCACTTGAAGTACGTGATACCAAGTTAGGAAATGAAGAATTAACACACGATATTCCTAACGTTTCAGAAGAGGCAACAAAAGACCTTGATGAAAACGGGATGATACGTGTAGGTGCCGAAATAAAACCAGGTGATATATTAATTGGTAAGATTACTCCAAAAGGAGAAAGCGACCCAACTCCTGAAGAAAAATTACTTCGAGCAATATTTGGTGATAAAGCAGGTGATGTAAAAGATGCTTCATTAAAAGCTTCTCCGTCATTACGAGGAGTTGTAATTAATAAGAAGTTATTTGCACGTGCTATAAAGGATAAACGTAAAAGAGCAAAAGATAAAGAAGATATTTCAGCTCTTGAAATCGCTTATGATGCTAAGTTTGATGCGTTAAAAGATGTATTAGTTGAAAAACTATTTGCAATTGTAGGAGGGAAAACCGCTCAAGGTGTTACTAATGATCTTGGTGAAACGGTATTTCCAAAAGGTAAAAAGTACACCCAAAAAATGTTAAATGCAGTAGATGATTATGCGCATTTAACAGGAGGTACTTGGACAACCGATGATGATCTTAATGCATTAGTTGCCGATTTATTGCACAACTATAAAATTAAAGAGAACGATTTACAAGGTGGATTACGTCGTGAGAAGTTTACAATCTCTGTAGGAGATGAGTTACCTTCTGGTATTCTAAAACTTGCTAAAGTTTATGTGGCTAAAAAGCGTAAACTTAAAGTAGGTGATAAAATGGCGGGACGTCACGGTAACAAAGGTATTGTAGCACGTATTGTTCGTGAAGAAGATATGCCTTTCCTTGATGATGGAAGCCCTGTAGATATCGTGTTGAACCCACTTGGGGTACCATCACGTATGAACATTGGTCAAATTTATGAAACGGTACTAGGATGGGCTGGACAAAAATTAGGTCGCAAATTTGCTACTCCAATTTTTGATGGTGCAACTATAGACCAGATCAACGAATTGACTGATGAAGCTGAGATACCAAGATTTGGACACACGCATTTATATGATGGTGGAACCGGACAGCGTTTTGACCAACCTGCAACAGTAGGGGTTATTTATATGCTGAAACTGGGTCACATGGTAGATGATAAAATGCACGCACGTTCTATTGGACCTTACTCATTGATTACACAACAACCATTGGGTGGTAAAGCTCAATTTGGTGGTCAGCGATTTGGTGAGATGGAGGTATGGGCACTTGAGGCCTACGGAGCCTCCAGCACATTACGTGAAATATTGACAGTAAAATCTGATGATGTAATTGGTAGAGCTAAAACATACGAAAGTATTGTAAAAGGCGAAACCATGCCAGAACCAGGCCTGCCAGAATCTTTTAACGTGTTAATGCACGAATTAAAAGGGTTAGGACTTGACATTAGATTAGAAGAATAAAAGAAAATCCCTTCTTCGGGAGGGACTATCTTGACGCTTCAAACGGAGTGACAAAACACTCCAAAAACAAATAACAACAAAGCATAGTACACAGCATTATGGCAAGAAATAAAGAAAACACAGTTCAGAAATTCAATAAGATTTCTATTGGTTTAGCTTCTCCTGAATCGATTTTGGCAGAATCGCGCGGGGAAGTACTAAAACCTGAAACGATAAACTACCGTACGCACAAACCAGAGCGTGACGGACTTTTCTGTGAGCGTATTTTTGGTCCTGTTAAGGATTACGAATGTGCCTGTGGTAAATATAAACGAATTCGCTACAAAGGGATCGTATGTGACCGTTGTGGTGTAGAGGTAACTGAAAAGAAAGTACGTCGTGATCGCGTAGGGCACATTAATTTAGTAGTTCCTGTTGCGCACATTTGGTACTTCCGTAGTTTACCTAACAAAATAGGATACCTTCTTGGATTGCCGTCTAAGAAGTTGGATATGATTATCTATTACGAAAGATATGTTGTAATCCAGCCGGGTATCGCAAAAAATGAAGAAGGGGAACCACTTCAGAAAATGGACTTCTTAACAGAAGAAGAATATTTAAATGCATTGGAAGCTATTCCGGTAGAAAACCAATACTTGGAAGACAGCGATCCAAATAAATTCATCGCTAAGATGGGTGCTGAGTGTTTAATTGAATTGTTACAACGTATCGATCTTGATACATTGTCTTTCGATTTACGTCACAAAGCAAATAACGAAACGTCTAAACAACGTAAAACGGAAGCATTAAAACGTCTTCAAGTTGTTGAAGCGTTGCGTGATGCAAACAAAAACCGTGAAAACAAACCAGAATGGATGATTATGAAGGTGGTGCCAATTATTCCACCAGAATTACGTCCGTTAGTACCACTAGATGGTGGTCGTTTCGCAACATCAGATTTAAATGATCTTTACCGTCGTGTAATTATTAGAAATAATCGTTTAAAACGATTGATGGAAATTAAAGCTCCAGAAGTAATTTTACGTAATGAAAAACGTATGCTTCAAGAGTCTGTTGATTCCTTATTTGATAACACACGTAAATCTTCAGCAGTAAAAACTGATAGCAACCGTCCATTAAAATCACTTTCAGATTCATTGAAAGGAAAGCAAGGACGTTTCCGTCAAAACTTACTTGGTAAGCGTGTGGATTATTCAGCACGTTCGGTAATTGTTGTAGGACCAGAATTGAAGCTTTTTGAATGTGGTATTCCAAAAGATATGGCTGCTGAACTTTACAAGCCTTTCGTAATTAGAAAACTAATTGAGAGAGGAATTGTAAAAACAGTTAAGTCTGCTAAGAAAATTATAGATAAAAAAGAGCCAGTAGTTTGGGACATCCTTGAAAATGTATTGAAAGGACATCCAGTTATGCTTAACCGGGCTCCTACTTTGCACCGATTAGGTATTCAAGCTTTTCAACCAAAATTAATTGAAGGAAAAGCAATACAGTTACACCCATTAGTATGTACTGCATTTAACGCCGATTTTGATGGTGACCAGATGGCGGTTCACCTTCCATTAGGGCCAGAAGCAATTTTGGAATGTCAGTTATTGATGTTGGCTTCGCATAACATTTTGAACCCTGCAAACGGTTCACCAGTTGCGGTTCCTTCTCAGGATATGGTTTTGGGTCTGTATTATATGACCAAGTTGCGAACGTCTACTAAAGATGTAAAAGTAAAGGGTGAAGGCTTAACGTTCTATTCAGAAGAAGAAGCAGTAATTGCTTACAATGAGAAGCAAGTAGATCTTAATGCGCAAATTAAAATCCGTACAAAAGATTTTAATGAAAATGGCGAATTGGTTTATCAAATTATCGAAACTACTTTAGGTAGAGTGATATTTAACCAAGAAGTACCAGAAGAAGCTGGATATATAAACGAAGTATTGACTAAGAAGTCACTTCGTGATATTATTGGTAGAATACTTAAAGTTACAAGTGTACCAAAAACAGCGGCTTTCCTTGATGAAATTAAAACATTAGGGTACAAGTTTGCATTTGAAGGAGGATTGTCGTTCAGTTTAGGAGATATTATTATCCCGGCTGAAAAGCAAACTATGATTGAAGACGCAAACAAACAAGTTGACGGTATTGTAGGAAACTATAATATGGGACTTATTACTAATAACGAACGTTACAACCAAGTAATTGATATATGGACAGCAACCAATGCTGAATTAACGGAACTTTCTATGAAACGTATCCGCGAAGATCAGCAAGGGTTTAACTCTGTTTATATGATGCTTGACTCTGGAGCACGTGGTAGTAAAGAGCAAATTAGACAGCTAACCGGTATGCGTGGATTGATGGCGAAGCCTAAAAAATCTAACTCTGGTGGTGGTGAAATTATTGAAAACCCGATTCTTTCTAACTTTAAGGAAGGACTTTCAATTCTTGAATACTTTATCTCTACTCACGGTGCACGTAAAGGTCTTGCCGATACCGCACTTAAAACTGCCGATGCAGGTTACTTAACACGTCGTCTGGTAGATGTTTCACAAGACGTTATTATTAACGAAGTAGACTGTGGTACATTAAGAGGTATTGAAGTTTCAGCATTGAAGAAGAATGAGGAGATCGTTGAAACCTTAGAAGCTAGAATTATTGGTCGTATTGCATTAAACGATGTAATAAACCCACTTAATAAAGAAGTCTTAGCTACTGCAGGTGAGCACATTTCAGAAGAGACTGCTAAAATTATTGGCGATTCTGCTGTAGAAGGTGTAGAAGTACGTTCTGCATTAACTTGTGAAGCTAAAAAAGGAATTTGTTCTCAATGTTACGGTCGTAACCTTGCAACCAATAAAATGGTACAACGAGGTGAGGCTGTAGGTGTTGTAGCTGCTCAGTCAATTGGTGAGCCGGGTACACAGTTAACGCTTCGTACCTTCCACGTGGGTGGTATTGCAGGTAACATTTCAGAAGAAAATAAACTTGTTGTTAAGTATGATGGTAAAGCGACTATTGAAGACTTAAAAACGGTCAAAGGTGAAGATGCTGAAGGAAACGAAGTAGATATTGTAATCTCTCGTACTTCTGAAATTAAATTAACCGATCCTAAAACCGGAATTACCTTAAGTAACAACAACATTCCTTACGGTTCTACACTATACGTTAAAGATGGTGATAAACTTAAAGAAGGTGATGTAGTTTGCCAATGGGATCCATATAACGGTGTGATTATTTCAGAATTTGCAGGTAAAATCAAGTACGAGAATATCGAACAAGGTGTTACTTACCAAGTAGAAATAGATGAGCAGACAGGATTCCAAGAGAAAGTAATTTCAGAATCTAGAAATAAAAAGAAAATACCAACACTTCAAATTTTAGGTAAAAAAGATGAAGTAATCCGTTCGTACAACTTACCAGTGGGTGCCCACTTAATGGTTGATGATGGCGATAAGATTAAAATTGGTAAAGTATTAGTTAAGATACCGCGTAAGTCTTCAAAAGCGGGTGATATTACGGGTGGTCTTCCGCGTGTAACAGAACTCTTTGAAGCACGTAACCCATCCAATCCAGCTGTAGTTAGTGAGATTGATGGTGTTGTTTCCTTCGGAAAAATTAAACGTGGTAACCGTGAGATTATAGTGGAGTCTAAATTAGGCGAGCTTAAAAAGTACTTGGTGAAGTTATCTAATCAGATTCTTGTTCAAGAAAATGATTATGTTCGTGCCGGTATGCCACTTTCAGACGGTTCTATTACACCAGAAGATATTTTGCGTATTGAAGGGCCTTCAGCAGTACAACAGTACTTGGTGAACGAAGTTCAAGAAGTATACCGTCTACAAGGTGTAAAAATTAACGATAAGCACTTTGAAGTAGTAGTGAGACAAATGATGCGTAAAGTACGTATTGTTGATAGTGGAGATACTACTTTCCTAGAAAATCAATTAGCTCATAAAGATGACTTTATCGAAGAAAACGATAAAATATTCGGAATGAAAGTAGTTGAAAATGCAGGAGATAGTCAAACCCTTAAAGAAGGACAAATAGTTACACCACGTGATTTACGTGATGAGAACTCGATCTTGAGACGTAATGATAAGGCCTTAGTTGAAGCAAGAGATGCTGTTAATGCAACTGCAACCCCAATATTGCAAGGTATTACTAGAGCGTCGTTACAGACTAAGTCGTTTATCTCGGCTGCATCCTTCCAGGAAACTACTAAAGTATTAAACGAAGCTGCAGTAAGCGGTAAAGTTGATACCTTAGAAGGACTGAAAGAGAATGTTATTGTAGGTCATAAGATACCTGCTGGTACTGGAATGCGTGAATACGATTCTATAATTGTAGGAAGCAAAGAAGAACTAGAAGAAATGACCCGTGAGAAGCAAGAAGTTAATTACAACTAATTAAAAACTTCTTATAAATCAAAATAAAGAATCCCGCCAAAAGCGGGATTCTTTTATTATATTAGATAGCTAAATTAGAACTATAAACTCATTCCCTATTTATAGGGATATTAAAATAAATTAGAATGGCAGACGATCAAAACAAACAGAATCAAAAAAAAGGACAAATCAATATTGAATTAGATGAGAATGTGGCACAAGGCATTTATAGTAACTTGGCAATAATAAACCATTCGCAATCTGAATTTATATTGGACTTTGTAAGTATTATGCCAGGCGTTCCAAAAAGCAAAGTAAAATCACGTATTATATTAACACCGCAGCACGCCAAGAGACTTTTAAGAGCTTTAAATGATAATATACAGCGGTTTGAAAAAGCTCATGGCAAAGTAAAGGAGCAAGAACAACCTACAATGCCTTTAAACTTTGGGCCAACCGGAGAAGCATAATTAAAAAACCCACTTTTTAAGTGGGTTTTTTAATTGCCTATTGTTAAGTTATTCAGTTGAATAAGTATTAAAGTCTTCGTTCTTTTTACTTTTGATAATTACGATCGTAGTTTACAAGTAAAAAACAATTCTGAGACAGATAAGCTAATGATACCTACTTATATTCACTTACAAAGTGAAGTTTTACGTTAGGGTATTTTGATTGTGTCATTTGTAAGCTAAAGGCAGAATCAGCAAAGAAAACTAACTGATTTCTTTTATCTTTCGCTAAAAACTTAGCTTTTACCCGCTTAAACTCTTTAAACTCGTCACTTTTTGGATTGTCTGGTTCTACCCAACAAGCTTTGTGAACGTTTAAATTTTCGTAGCGGCAAGAAGCGCCATATTCGTGTTCCAAACGGTATTGTATTACTTCAAATTGAAGAGCGCCTACCGTACCGATTACCTTTCTTCCATTTAACTCTAGAGTGAAAAGTTGGGCAACTCCTTCATCCATTAACTGGTCAATCCCTTTTTCCAGCTGTTTGCTTTTCATCGGGTCGGCATTGTTAATGTACTTAAAGTGTTCCGGTGAAAAACTAGGTACTCCTTTGTAGTTCATTTCTTCACCTTCTGTTAAGGTGTCGCCAATTTTAAAATTTCCTGTATCATGTAATCCTACAATATCTCCTGGATACGAAATGTCTACAATTTGTTTCTTTTCAGCAAAAAAAGCATTCGGGCTAGAAAATTTCAGCTTTTTACCGTTGCGTACGTGTAAATAAGGTGTGTTGCGCTCAAAAACCCCTGAAACAATTTTTACGAAAGCCAAACGGTCGCGGTGTTTGGGGTCCATGTTGGCATGTATTTTAAATACAAAGCCTGTAAAATCTTTTTCATCTGGTTTTACCAAACGTGTGTCGCTTTCTTTCGGGCGTGGTTTGGGAGCTATCTCAACAAAACAATCTAATAGTTCTCGAACGCCAAAATTATTCAATGCCGAACCAAAGAATACAGGTTGTAATTTTCCTTCTAAATATTCTTCACGGCTAAATTTAGGGTATATTTCAGCTAGTTCTAGTTCTTCTCGTAATGTATCGGCCGCGTCAGTACCAATCAATTGGTCAAGTTCAGGATTGGCAATATCTTCAATTTCAATGGTTTCTTCAATGTTTTTTCTGCTACTACCACTAAATAGGTTTACATTTTTCTCCCAGATATTATAGATTCCTTTAAAGTCGTAGCCCATACCAATTGGGAAACTTAGAGGTGTTACTCGAAGGTTCAGTTTTTGTTCAATTTCATCTAGTAGTTCAAACGCATCTTTACCTTCACGATCCATTTTATTAATAAAAACAATCATAGGAATATTACGCATGCGGCATACTTCAACCAACTTTTCAGTTTGTGCTTCCACACCTTTGGCAACATCGATAACTACTATTACGCTGTCTACTGCAGTAAGGGTTCTAAATGTATCTTCGGCAAAATCTTTGTGACCGGGTGTATCGAGAATGTTAATTTTAATACCTTCATATTCAAAAGCTAAGACTGAAGTGGCAACCGAGATACCACGCTGTCTTTCAATCTCCATAAAGTCACTTGTAGCACCTTTTTTTATTTTGTTACTTTTTACAGCACCAGCTTCTTGAATAGCACCCCCAAAGAGGAGTAATTTTTCGGTTAAAGTGGTTTTTCCGGCATCGGGGTGAGAGATAATTCCGAACGTTCTCCTGCGTTCAATTTCACGTTTAATAGACATGGTTGTTTGAATAATTTAATGGCAAAGATACGAGTTTTTGAAGTACCTTAAAGCCTCTCTATAGATAGATTTAAAAAGGTCTTTCCCACAAATTAAAACCTTGTAATCCTTTTGATAACAATTGTTCTACGTGTTTATACGTATAAAGGGTTCCTACAAAAAAAAAGGCTTTATTGGATAAAAACATGTAGTTCAACGAAAATATTCTACACTTGAGCTAATAGTTTGCCTTTAGTAAAATCTTAACACTTTTTCCTACGTATCTTTGTGTGAACAAATGATTAGTAATCTAGTATACAGTGATATATTTTATGTTCTTGTTGCTCGATATTCCTCTACTAAGTTTTGTTTTACCTACATCAACTTATAACCTATAAAAATTAAAGGAAAGTTATCACTTTAAATAATAGGTTATTGTAATTGAGATTAAAATTATTATGAATTATAAAATTATGAATACTAATAAAATTCAAGCTTATGTATAAAATAATTACTAAATTATTTGCTTCAGATAAGAGGTTTTTAATAGGTCTCATTTTAATAGTTTGCTTGGGTAATCAAGGGTATGCTCAGGTTAAGGCTTCAACAGATGAGGGGGAAGTATTAGTGCCTTATACTCAAGAGTATTTGGATCAGTATAATGAAGCTTTAGACAAAAAGGCTGCACAATATAATAAAACGTTTCGTTCTAGGTCAAAAGCACAAGCTTTGCACAGCCATACAAACTCTAGAGTTGTAGGAGGGTGTAATTTAATTACCTGTGGGTCTTTTGAAAAGGATGATGTAAGTGGTGGGTCATTTCGTACTGCAATAGGTGGGACAAATGGTGAATACCAAGCTGATGCAAGATATACTTGTTGGGACGATAATGGCACAGTAGATTGGTCGGAAGGACAGTATATATCCTATTCAACCACGAGCTCTAATGTAGTTTATCCTGGTATCATTGAGCCTTCAACTTATGATGGTGGTGGTTTTGCTATATTTTCATTTCGGAATGAATCAATAGATCAAAGGTTGACTGTAGTGCCTAATACAGTATATACAGTATGTTTTGAAATTGCTGTAATACCGCGTTACAATACTGTAAGCAGTAGTAATAATGGGGGGCAAATATTAGAATATGAACCTAACTTACGATTTGGTGTTAGAAATGGTGCCGTTGTAGTTAGCGATCCACTTACTTATACAGATGCTGATCTTGTTCAGCATTCAACTAGTGACTTTCCAACGAGGTTGTCTTTTGCTACTAGCGGAAATGGAGGAAACCAAAACCCTGGTGGGTGGACAGAGATTAACCCGTATTGGGAAAATAGGTGTATAACTTTCAAATCAGGACCTACCGCTACTTCTGTAGAGGTTTTTTATAGTACTGGAAATCCAGGTGAATCTGTGGTGTTAGTAGATGGTTTGAGGTTGTCTGTTGAGGGTTATGCAAACTCTCCAGAGCTTTCTGTAACTTCCAAAACGTATTGTGAACCAACACAAGTGGAGCTTAATGATTTTGTTACTTCAACAACTCCTACAGGAGCTGAATTAAGGTGGAGTGCCAATTCAGATTTAAGTAACCCCTTGCAAAGTAATCCAACTGTAACAACTCCTGGTGTTTGGTATGCATTTTATTATAATCCAGTTTTAGGGTGTACTTCGCCATCGCGAATGCTTACATTAACAAATTCAGATATAGCTATTGCTCATACGAAGGAAAACGTTACTTGTTATGGTGAAAACGATGGTGAGATTGATATAACTGTTACAGGCGGATCATCTCCATATACATACTTATGGATAACTAACGACGGAAGTGGATTAAACCCAACTGCCGAAGATCAAACAGGACTAACTGCAGGTACTTATAAAGTAACTGTAGATGATGGTATATGTACTATTGATAAAAGTATTGAGATAACTCAGCCAAATCAAATAAATGTAGAAGCTAACGAATACGCCCCGTTGTGCGATAACGCAGAAGCCATTACTTTAACCGGAGAGCCAACTAATTCAAACGGAGAGTGGACAGGAACAGGAGTAGCAGATAATGGTGATGGTACGGCAAGTTTTGATCCTGCAGGATTAACCGGAACCATTACGGCAACCTATACTTATACAGATGGTAATAGTTGTTCTAATAGTGATGCAGCTGACATTGTAGTAAATAAAGTAGCAACAGCAGAAGCAGGAATCTATGGTCCTCTCTGTGACAATGCAAGCGCAATTACTTTAACTGGAGAGCCAACTAATTCAAATGGAGAGTGGACGGGAACCGGAGTAACAGATAATGGTGATGGTACGGCAAGTTTTGATCCTACAGGATTAACCGGGACCATTACAGCAACATATACTTATACGGATGGTAATAGTTGTTCAGACAGTGATACTGCTGATATAGTTGTAAACACATCTCCTGATGCTCCAATTAGTGGTGGCGATATAGCAGAATGTAAAGACGAAACAAGTATACAAACCTTAAATGCAAATGATGCTATTACAGCTGCGGCTGGAACAACTATAGTTTGGTACACAGATGCTACGGGTAATTCTGTGGTTAATAATCCAATTCTTGATGCTGTTGGTAGTGTTACTTATTATGCTGAAGCAGTAAGCGATGTAGGAAGTTGTTCAAGTTCAGAACGAACACCAGTTATATTAAGAATATATAATTGTTCTATTTCGCTTGAGAAGACAGCTAGTCCTAATGATACACAAAACTGTAACACAATCGCGCCAGGTGAAATGATAACCTATACGTTTAAAGTTAAAAACTTAGGCGATATAGCAATTAATGATGTTGAAGTAAACGATCCATTAATCGACAATACAAATCCAATTCCAGGTCCTGATAATGGTGATACTACTAATCCAGGTGTTCTTGATGTAGGTGAAGAATGGATATATGAAGCATCTTATGCAGTAACACAACAAGACATAATTGACGGTCAGGTAAATAATACTGCTACAGTTGACGGTACAGTAACAGGTTCATCAGCGTCATTTAATGTGAACGATTCAGATTCTGTAACAGTAAACTTATGTCAAGATGCTGAAATATCTATTGTTAAATCAAGTACAAGTGAATCTCAAGACTGTTTAAATCTTGAAGTTGGAAATACGATTGAATATAAATTTGTTGTAAAGAATGAAGGAGATGTAGACATTTCTAATGTTGTTATAACAGATCCGTTATTTTTAGCTCCAAACCCAGTAGTTACAATACAATTAGTAGATGATGGTGATGGTAATGGGGTATTAAATGTAGGTGAAACTTGGGAGTATAAAGCTATTTATACAGTAAATCAAGAGAATATAAACGATGGCCAGATTGTAAATACAGCAACAGTAGATGGTACTACAGGACTAGGGCCTGTAGACGATACAAGTAATACAATTACGATACCAATCTGTCAAGATGCGAGTATTGCGTTGATCAAGGAATCTAGCTTAAATATCGATCCAAACACAGGTTGTTATGCAGGTGAAGTAGGAGAAGAGATCAGCTACACGTTCAGTGTTAAGAACACAGGCGATGTAACGTTGACCAATATAGTAGTAACCGATTTAGTAGGCGGTGTAACAATGAGCGGTGGTCCAATCGCGAGTCTTGATCCAAATGAGGAAGACACGACGACCTTTACTGCAACTTACACGTTGACACAAGCTGACCTGGATGCAGGAGAGTTTGAGAACCGAGCATTAGCAACAGGAACGCCACCAATGGGCGATGATGTAACAGATGAGTCTGACGACAATAGTTATACAGAAAATGATTCAACGATAGTACCAATCTGTCAAGATGCGAGTATTGCGTTGATCAAGGAATCTAGCTTAAATAT
>NZ_CAXBCK010000061.1:0-19044 GCF_963974425.1 uncultured Marixanthomonas sp. | reverse complement strand
TTTTTAACTTTAGAATTACTATTTATAAGAGCAGTAACAAAATTTTTCTTTTTTCCGAAGGAAATAGAAAGATTGTTAATGGAAAGAAGCAAATTGGTATTCATTAATTCAAATGTACCAATTTTAACTTTATTTCTATTTTTTTCTTATCCTATATAAACACTAGGGTTTACAGATTTTACCTACAAATTTTAACAATTTTAATCGTGTAGTTTGTCGATTATATTTTGATTTTATTAATATTTTAGGTTAATTGGTGTCAGATTTTTAACAATTAATCTGTTTTATTGCGGTTTATGACGAAAAAATACCTTTTTTATAAAACTACAAATCTCTTTAATTCTGTTAAAGACGAAAAGCGTACGATAAAGCACCCACCTCGATTATTTTCTAATTCATTTTTTCCGCTTATTACGCTTCTGCTTTATCCTATTGTTTCTTCCTTTTCTTCTACTGCACATTTTCAACATACTTTTCCAATACTATTTCTGTACCATTCTTATTGGTCAAAATCTAAGATAACATACGAGAAAACATAACATCGTATTGCCCCACAATACGTATCCCCACAATTATATTAAAATAATAAACCTAATTATTAACCCTAATATTCACTAATTATGAGAAACAATTATAAAGACATTGCTATTGCAGGGTCATTATTATTAGCTTCATTTATTGGTTTTGCACAGGAAAGTCCTGAAAAGCCAATTAAAAAGCTTAAAGTTTTTAACCAAACCGAAAACAAAGCGCTTGGAAATTCACAACAAGTACTTTCGCAACAACTACGATTACCGGAAGGTAATTCCCTTTCAAAAATTTCAGAAAAAGTAGATGAGTTGGGCTTCATTCACCGCGAATACCAACAGTACTACAACAACGTAAAAGTAGCTTTTAGTTCGAGTAAGATTCACGCTAAGGATGGTTCCATCGTAGCGATGAGTAACAACGTCTTCCGAATTAAAGATGTTTCCGTATCCCCAAAACTTAATAACTCCCAAGCATTAAACAGAGCACTGGCTCATGTTGGCGCAAACACCTATTTATGGGAGAACAAAGAAGAGGCTAATTTGGCAAACAACTATACAAAGCCTACTGGCGAATTAGTTGTTTTTCCAGCTATTGATAATATTTCAAGTAGCAATAGGTTGGCGTATAAGTTTGACATTTATGCTACCGCTCCATTATACCGTGCCGATGTTTACATTGATGCACAAACAGGAGTTTTTATAATGGAGAACAAACGTATTCATCACGCTAATACACCTGCATCAGGAAGCAGCCTTTACAATGGGAATGTTTCCTTTACGGCAGATAGTAACGGTGGCCAATACCGTTTACGCCAAACTGCAGATGGTAATGGAATACAAACCTTTGACTTAAACAACGGCACCAACTACAACAATGCTAGTGATATTACTAGTGGTAGCACTATCTTTAATGGTAATGCAACTGGTGTTCAAGCGCATTTTGGAGCTGAACAAACTCACAAATATTTTTCACAAAACCATAACAGAAATTCATACAATGGTTCTGGTGCTGTAATTCGCTCGTATGTAAGCTATTCTTCTAATTACGTAAACGCTTTTTGGGATGGTAGCCGTATGACCTATGGTGACGGTGATGGTGTAAATTATGGTCCTTTAGTATCTTTAGATATTGTAGGTCATGAAATTGCTCACGGAGTTACCGAATATACTGCCAACCTAGTATATAGCTATGAATCTGGAGCGTTAAACGAATCATTCTCTGATATTTTTGGTGAATCTATTGAAAATTATGCGCAAGGAAATAATGACTGGCTAATGGGTGATGCCATTGGTGCCGGTGGAAGTGGTGGAGCGTTGCGTTCTATGAGCAATCCAAATATCTATAACCAACCGGATACGTACCTAGGTACAAATTGGTATTCAGGTTCTGGCGATAATGGTGGTGTTCACTACAACTCAGGAGTTCAAAACTTTTGGTTTTACCTGCTAAGTACTGGAGGTAACGGAACCAATGACAATGGAGATAGCTATAGCGTTTCAGCAATTGGAATGGATACAGCAGCTTCTATTGCGTACAGAAATTTATCCGTCTACTTAAACTCAAACTCGCAATACGACGATGCTAGGGCAGGTTCTATCCAAGCAGCCATTGACTTACATGGAGCTGGAAGTGCTGAAGAAATCGCTGTTACCAATGCGTGGCATGCGGTAGGTGTTGGAGAGCCTTATGACGGCGGAAACCCACCGCCACCAGACGAGTGTGTAACTGGCGATGTGTATTTATCAATTACATTTGATAATTACCCAGAAGAAACAGCTTGGACTTTAAAAGATGGTTCGGGATCTACAATAGATTCTGAAAGCTATTCAAGTTCTAACGCTGATGGTTCTACTGTAAATGTTACTTTTTCAGATCTTGATGTAGATGATTATACCTTTACCATTACAGATGCATACGGAGACGGGATTTGCTGTTCGTATGGAAATGGTTCATACACCTTATCAACTGATGATGGAACAATTGTTTCCGGAGGTGATTTTGGAAATTCTGAAGCTACACAGTTTTGTGTTGAAGGAAATGGAAGTGGTGCTGATACTGAAGCGCCAACTGCTCCAACAAGCTTGACAGCTTCTAATATTACTGAAACAACAGCAGACCTTTCTTGGAACGCTTCTTCAGATAATGTTGGTGTTACTGAGTATGAAGTATTTCAAGGTAGCACTTCATTAGGAACAACTGTAAATACATCGACTCAAATTACTGGATTAGCTGCCAACAACAACTATACGTTTAGTGTTAAAGCAAAAGATGCAGCAGGAAATGTTTCTGGAGCTTCTAATAGTGTAAATGTAACGACTGGTTCTCCTTCAAATGTTGACTATTGTGACTCACAAGGAAACAATTCTTCATATGAGTGGATTGACTTAGTAAGATTGAACAACTTAGACAATGCAACTGGAAACAACGGTGGTTATGCAGATTTCACAAGTATGTCTGCTAATGTACCGTATGGCTCTAATACTATTAACATAAGTGCTGGTTTCGCTAGCTCTAGTTATACAGAATACTGGAAAATTTGGATTGATTATAACCAAAACGGAACTTTTGAGAGCAGTGAAGCTGTTGTTAGTGGTTCTTCCAGCAGTGCAGGAACATTAAACGCTAGTTTTTCTGTACCTAGTTCAGCAGCTGCAGGATCAACAAGAATGCGAGTTTCAATGAAGTATAATAGTGCTCAAGGAGCTTGTGAATCGTTTAGTTACGGTGAAGTGGAAGACTACACGGTAAATATTGGTCAAACAGCATATACGGCAGGCGGCAACACCGATGGTGAAAACCTTGGAACAGATGGAGCAGCATTCGGAATTAATATTTATCCAAATCCTGCAAAAAACATTTTAAATGTTGAATTATTAGATAATAGAGAAGCAACGTATTCAATTTACAATGTACTTGGACAACAAGTATTAAACGGTTCTATTAACAGAACTGCAACCATCAACGTTTATACTCTTTCTAACGGTCTGTATCTTGTAAAGATTAATGACGGGCAGAAAGAACTGGTAGATCGATTTATTAAAGAGTAAAGTTTAATTAATTACCAGAGTTTAGAAAACCCTCATTTCCTAATGGAAGTGGGGGTTTTTCTTTTTTGAAACCTGATCTCCAATTTCGGTTTAATTATTGCTATATTCCCTTTGTAAAACATATTCATGAAAATTTTCAGGCATTCATTGCGCAATCGCATTTTCTTTTCTATGCTATTATTGGTGGTTGGGGCCTCAATTTTGATAGCCTTGGTTACTGTATATCAATATCAAGAGGAGGCAAAAGATTATCATCGGGATCGCTTAGAGCGTAAGGAAACAGCTATTCGCGAAAAAATAAATTATGTTTTAAAAGAAACTACTTACCCAGTAGAAACAGCTAAAATTCCTCTTATTTTTAAAGATGAAATTTATGAAATTAAAGAAATTCATAACCTTGAAGTTTATTTGTACGATCTAGACGGAAACCTCTTAAAATCGTCAAAAGCATCTTTTTTAAAGGATACTGCCAATCAGAAAATGTCAGATACGGCACTAACTGCCTTACGTAATTCTTCTAACAAACATTATGTAAAGAACTTTACTGAAGCCGGACAGGAGTTTCAATCGTCTTATTCATACATAACCGACAACTATTTTAAACCTTTGGCGATACTGAATCTTCCATATATTGAAGACGACGGATTTATAAAAAAAGAACTAAAACAAAACCTAACCCGCTTGGGGATGGCATATTTGTTAATGCTATTGATTGCTATTGCTTTGGCATACTTTCTTTCAAAATACATTACAAAATCATTAAATACCATTAGTGAAAAAATAACCGAAACCCGGCTTAATAAACGCAATAAAAAGATAGTAATAGATTCCACTACCGAAGAAATTTCAACCCTTGTAAATGCCTATAATGGTATGATTGAAGAGCTTGAAAATAGTGCTGCACAATTAGCAACAAGTGAGCGAGAGGCTGCTTGGCGCGAAATGGCAAAACAGGTAGCCCACGAAATTAAAAACCCGTTAACCCCCATGCGTTTGACGGTACAAAGTTTTCAGCGAAAATTTAATCAAAACGATCCTGATATTGAAAAGCGTTTAGACGAATACAGTAAAACCCTTATTCAGCAAATTGATACAATGAGTTCTATTGCCGAAGCATTTTCAAACTATGCAAAGATGCCTGCCCAGCAAGATGAAACGCTTAATGTGGTTAAAATAACTAAACTCGCTCTTGATATTTTTAACGAAGACTATATTGAATTTCATTCTGAAGAAGAAGAAATCATCGCTAAATTAGACCGCACACAGCTAATTAGAGTTGTGACTAATTTGGTTAAAAATAGCATTCAAGCTATTGAGCAAATTAAACCAGAAACCCCGTTGGTTAAAGTCACGGTAACTTCAGAAGAAAAACTTGTTTGTGTGCGTATTTCTGATAATGGTCCAGGAATTTCAGAAATTAATAAAGAAAAAGTGTTCGAACCTAAATTTACCACTAAAAATAGCGGCATGGGACTCGGTCTTGCTATGGTAAAAAACATTGTGGAAACATACGGAGGCACCATAACGCTCAAATCTGAAGAAGGCGAAGGAGCTACATTTACTGTACGCTTTTTAAGACAGTTATAAGCGATTTTGTATTTTTGTCTTCACAAAAAAACTGAAAAAAAATTAAATATGAAATTTGAAAACCTAGGTTACAAACACGATAGTGGTATTACTACTATTACCATTGATCGTCCTAAGAAACTAAATGCCCTTAATCAGGCTACCATACAAGAACTTCACGAAGCCTTTAAAGAAGCAGAAGACGACTCTAATACCAAAGTAATTATTATTACTGGAAGCGGCGAAAAAGCATTTGTTGCCGGAGCTGATATTAGTGAGTTTGCAGACTATTCTGTGGTTCAAGGAGAGCAATTAGCAGCAAAAGGACAAGCTAAACTATTCGATTTTGTCGCACATCTTTCTACTCCGGTAATTGCCGTTGTAAATGGATTCGCTTTAGGAGGAGGATTAGAGTTAGCCATGTCTGCACATTTCAGAATTGCTAGTGATAATGCTAAAATGGGGCTTCCAGAAGTTTCATTAGGAGTAATTCCTGGTTACGGTGGTACGCAACGTTTACCTCAATTGGTAGGAAAAGGTCGTGCCATGGAAATGATTATGACCGCAGGAATGATTGACGCCGCACAAGCATTGGAATATGGGTTAGTAAATCATGTTACCTCTCAAGAGGAAGTAATGGATTTAGCTTTAAAAATCGCTGGTAAAATCATGAAAAACTCTTCAGTAGCAGTTGGAGCTGCTATATCATCGATAAACGCTGGATTTGAAGAAGGGGAAAATGGTTTTGAAACTGAAATCACCGAATTTGGAAAATGTTTTGGCACTGCCGATTTTAAAGAAGGAACTAGTGCCTTTTTAGAAAAACGTAAACCGAAATTCCCTGGGCAATAGATAAATTCTAAATATAATGAAAAAATACATCCTATTCTTTATCCTTTGGACCGTTGCGTTCAACATAACAGCCCAAGAAAAGGCAAAACCCACATTTAAAGACGGCGAAGCACAGATTGTTGAAGCGTTTGAAAATCCAAAAGATTGGATACGAGAAGACCTTTGGGTGGAAACTACCTTCGATACTGATGGCGACACCAAGCTAGACCGCATGCACGTAGCAGTAACAAGACCCAAACAAACAGAAACGGAGGGGTTGAAGCTACCTGTTGTATATGAGACTAGTCCTTATTTTGCAGGGGTAGCACCAAATGTGGAGGGTGCTTTTCACGATGTAAAACACGAATTAGGTGATGTAGCGAAAGAGATTGTCCATCCTTCGGTAACAAGAAGGGGTGAACGCCCTATCATTTCAAATTCAAAAATAAATACTTGGGTGCCTAGAGGGTATATTGTAGTGCATTCCTCTTCTCCTGGCACAGGTCTTTCGCAAGGTTCGCCAACAGTTGGTGGTGATAATGAATCTTTGGCGCCAAAAGCGGTGATTGATTGGCTAAACGATCGTGCAAAAGGTTATAAAACACCTTATGGAGATGAAGAAGTTAAGGCTTATTGGACTACTGGAAAAGTTGGGATGACGGGCACATCGTATAACGGAACCTTGCCACTTGCGGCTGCTACAACTGGTGTGGAAGGATTAGAGGCAATCATTCCCATTGCACCGAACACTTCTTATTACCATTATTATAGATCAAACGGGTTAGTGCGTTCTCCTGGTGGATATTTAGGAGAAGATGTGGATGTGTTGTACGATTTTATACATAGCGGCGATGAATCTAAACGAGCGTATGCCGATTCTGTGTATCGTGATACTGAAATAAGAAATGGAATTGACCGTAAAACAGGTGATTATAACGAGTTTTGGGCAGGTCGCGATTACTTAAATGATATGAAGCCCATGAAAGCCGCTTTATTGATGTCGCACGGTTTTAACGATTGGAATGTAATGCCCGAGCATAGTTACCGTATTTACAAAGCTGCAGAAGAAATGGGATTGCCTGCAAAAATTTACTATCATCAATATGGTCATGGTGGGCCACCGCCAGTATCGATGATGAACCGTTGGTTTACAAAATATCTTTTCGGTATTGATAATGGAGCCGAAAAAGGTCCAAAAGCATACATTGTGCGTGAAAACGATTCAAATGATAATCCAACAGCTTATGCTAATTACCCAAATCCAGAGGCTGAAAACGTTACGTTATACTTAAAAAAAGACGGTCTTAAAACAGGAACGTTAACCAACCAAAAGGTGAAAAGTCAAGGCAAACAAACCTTGCTAGATGATTATACGCTCTCGGGTGATTCGTTATCACAATTGGCAAACTCTAAGCACCGTTTGTTATTTGTAACGCCTATTTTAAAGGAAGACGTTCATCTTTCGGGTTTATCTACTTTGAAAATTAAATTGGCCAGCAGCAAACCTGCGGCAAACTTATCTGTTTGGATGGTTTCTTTACCTTGGAACAAAGAAAAGAAAACTAAAATAACGGACAATATCATTACAAGAGGTTGGGCAGATCCCCAAAACTATAAGTCACTTACTGAAAGCGAGCCTTTAACACCAGGTAAATTTTACGAGTTATCTTTTAACCTTATTCCAGACGATCAGGTAATTCCAGCTGGACAGCGGATTGGGTTAATGATTTTTTCTAGCGACAATAAATTTACGCTCTTGCCAAAACCAGGTACCGAATTGACCATCGACCTTGATGAGACAAATATTACAATTCCAGTAGTTGGTGGAAAGGAAAAAATTGAGAAAGCTTTAAAGGAGTAAAACGTGGCAAGAAGAACCTAAGTCAAAATTTCTAGGAAAATAAAAGGAGTTTTTGTTTAAATGATAACTTCTATAAAAGCCTCAACTATAACGAACTGTAGTTGAGGTTTTTTTATTTGAAAAATGTGGTATGTTTAAGTATTTAAAACTTTAAAAAGAAATTTTTTTATATTTTGTGGGCTTATTCACATAAAAACTAACCAATGAAGAATTTTATTACTGTATTTTCAATGCTGTTTTGCACCTTACTCATTGCACAAAACGATGCTGTTTCAATAGCCAAAAGCGAAATTTTTAAAGACAAGAAAAAACATACCGAACTTGTGTTCTCTGAAGATGATGGGCAAGGAGGTGTCGTTACAGTTCGAATGTTTTATGGGGGTCTATTAAAAACTCCGAGGGGATATTATATAGAACATTTCGATTCTGATTTAAACTTAAAAAGCAATGCAGAAATAGAAGTTGATCAAAGTGAAATTGAAGGCATATTAGTAAGTGATGGGAAAATACACTTATTCGAAAAGAAATTAGGTGACGAATATTTCGAAATTAATAGATTAACATCCAGTACAGAAAAATTAGACTTCTCTTCTAACGTGTTACTTAAAATAGATCAAGATGATATTAAAAAATATTTCGCAATAGGTATAGGCGCATTATTATTTAATAATGGAGCTGCTCAAGGTGACAACGATTCATTTGGAGAGGTTACTTTTTCTAAAGATAAAAATTTTATGGCCTTTAATTTCGACATAAAGGATAAAGATAATGAAGTACATAGAATTTATGTGTTCAATAAAAATTTCGAAAAAGTATATGAAAAAGAGTTTACTAAAAACATTAAAGATAAATACTTTGAATATGAAAATGTAACTGTAGATGATACAAACGGAACTGTTTACTTTTTAGGAAAAACCTTTAAAGGCGAATCTAAACGTAAAAAGAAAAAAGGAAAAATAAACTATCATTATGAGCTTTATAAAATTAATAAAGATGAACAAAAAATGATATCGTTTGAGACCGATGAACATTTTGTCGCTTCGTTAACAACGGTTAAAGCCGGATCATTTTTATCATGTGTAGGTTTCTACTCTGAAAAAAAAGAAAGTCGTTATAAGGGCGTAATTCGATATAATATTAACACAGCAGATTTTACATTAGAAGAGAAATCATTCCAACCCTTTACAGAACAGTTCATTATTGACAAATATGGAAAGAAAAAAGATAAGGAACTTTCTTCACTTCGATATCGTGGAATTTTTTTAGATGAAAACACAGGTGATATTGTGTTAAACGCTGAAGAATATTTTTTTACGCAACGTATGAATATGAATATGGGCTCAACAAGTACCTATTATCACTATAATGATATTGTATCTATAAAAATTGATGCAAATGGAACATTGGAGTGGGCCAGAAATATAAATAAAAAGCAAACATCCATGAATCCTAGTTTTAACGAAGAATCTTATACATCTACTTATAAAGATGGTAATGTGTATATTTTTCTAAATGGATCTAAAAAAGTAAAAAAAATACGAAACGATCGCATTGAATTTAAAAATGCAAAGGCGAAAAATTTAAATCTTTATTTATTAGAAATTGATGCCGAAGGTAATTTCGATTATTCAATTATTCAAACCGACGATCAATTAGAGGTGCCTTTATATGTAAGTCAAGGTACATTACTAGATAAAGGAGAAGATATAATTTTCTTAGGAAGAAAAAGCAAGAAGAAACAATTAGTTAAAGTTTCTATATAAAAGGAATTATTCCAATTTAAAAAGGATTATATCCATTAATTAAATTAACTTTGAAGTATTAAAGTACTTCAAAGTTTTTTTATGTCCAATTCTGAAAATTATATAAAAGGTCGCGGCGCACAAAAGCGGGTTCATAATCGTTTTTTTGAACTGAGTCATGAACTTCGAGACGACTTTTTAAACTACTGTGAGGCCGAAGGCGAAGAAGCCGATGCCAACAAAACAAAGTACATCGATGTATTTCCAAAAACCTTTGTCAATAAAGTAGATAGCCCCGATGTTGGGATGGGCTATTCGGCTAATCCGTATCAAGGTTGCGAGCATGGTTGTGTGTATTGTTACGCTCGCAATAGCCACGAATATTGGGGGTACGGTGCTGGTCTCGATTTTGAACGAACCATTTTAGTTAAAAAGAATGCACCAGAGCTTTTAGAGAAAAAACTAAAAAGCAAATCATGGGAACCAAATACCATTGTTTTTAGCGGGAATACAGACTGTTACCAACCCATTGAGCGTAAACTTCAGATAACTCGAAAATGCCTTGAAGTAATGCTAAAATGGAACCACCCAACGGGTATTATTACCAAAAACGCTTTATTATTACGGGATTTAGATATTCTGAAAGAAATGGCAAAACTGAATATTATTTCAGTAAATATTTCAATAACATCGCTGTCTGAAGAAACCCGTCGATTATTAGAACCCAGAACGGCAAGTATTAAACAACGGTTAAAAGCGGTTGAGGTGCTTTCAGAAAACGGAATCCCAGTTCGGGTGATGATGGCTCCAATTATCCCTTCTTTGAATAGTCATGAAATTCTTCCGTTAGTTAAGAAAGTTTCCAAATTAGGGGCGAAAGGGGTTTCCTATACCATTGTTCGACTTAATGGACAAATAGCCACGATTTTTGAAGACTGGGCCCGTAAAACCATCCCAGATCGTGCCGATAGAATCCTCAACCAAATCGCTGAATGCCATGGCGGAACCTTAAACGATAACCAATGGGGCAGGCGCATGCGCGGCGAAGGAACAATTGCTACACAGGTTAAAAACACAATGGCTATTGCAAAAAATAAGTATTTAAAAGGTAGAGAAATACCATCTTTAGAAACGAAACACTATTTAGACCTGAAAAACCCGCAAATGCGTTTGTTTTAAATTGGTATCTTTGAGTTTTATTGTTACAAAATTCCGTTTTTGGCTACTTACAATTTATGAGAAATTACCTATTTCTTTTTTTCGCTGTCACACTTGTGTCTTATTCATTTTCGCAGACCGAAGAAGACCTATCTCGATTGTCTTTTGATGCTATAAGGGACTCCATTCATAAATATGAGTTTTCTAATATGCCGAAAGCCATCAAAGCTTCTGAAGCTTATATTTTAAAAGGGAAAAGAGAAGATGACAAAGCTGAAGAATGGTTAGGGATGGAGTCTGTAGTCCTAATCTACGTTAATTTCAGGATGTACAAAGAGGCCAATGAACAATCTGAAAAAACACTTGACTTTGCCCGAGAAAGCAACCTTCCAAAAAAGGAGATGAGAGCTCTTACATTACTTGGTGATTTGCAAAGTATAGCGACGACTGTTGATAAACAATTGTACTATTATAATGAGTTGTTAAAACTTGCAAAAGCTCAAAATAATGAACAGTATAGGGAAACCGCACTTAATAAAATAGCTGGTGTTCAAGATTTAAGCGGAAATACTAAAAAAGCTCTAGCCATTCGCAAAAAATCACTAAAATATTACCAAAACAAACCGTTAGATTCAAATTTTACTCAAATAAAAAAGAACAGTGCTATTGTTTCATTATATGGGAGTTTAGCATTTTCACACATTAAATTAGAGCAACTAGACTCTGCAAAATTATATAACGAATACGTTAAACAATTTCAAGAAAAAGAACTTGACTCTTGCTATTTGGGCTTTTCCTATAGTATAGATGCAGAAATAGCATATAAAGAAAAAAAGTTTGAAACCGCTAGAAAAGCTTATAGGAAGGCATACACGATTTGCCCTAGCGAATATGATTTAATACAACTAAACAAAGCATATGCTTTTGGTAAAATAGAGGTTGGTGCAAAAAATTATCATGAGGCAATTAGAATATTACAACAAGGTCTTGACGATTATCAAGTAACTGCTGCAGAAGAAGGTTTCATGAGGGATTATTACGAAAAGTTGGCCGAAGCCTATAAACACACAGGTGACTTTGAAAGGGCAAGTTATTATTATGAAAAATACCTTACCACACAAGCTGAATTTAATAAATTAAAAGAGAGCGCTAAGGAAAGCTTTATTAAAAAAGAAAGAGCCGCTTTCAAAAAAGATTTTGATGCTTTGGTTTCCGAAAAAGAAAAGAGTCAATCAAAACTTAACTATTTATTACTGGGAGGCTCTATAATTATTTTAATACTTCTGTTTCTGTTGCTGAAATTTTATCGAAACAAGAAAGCGAACGAAGCAAAATTCGAAGCTTTATTGGCAAAAATTAAAGCTGCCGAGAAACCCGAAGATATCATTGATACCAAGGACGAAGTATTGGAAGAAAAAAACAGCACTGATGTTGCCGAAGAAACGAAACAACAAATACTCGACGGATTAAAAAAACTGGAAAAACAAGAGTATTTTTTAAAACAGGATTGCAACTCATACAATGTTGCCAAAAAGATAAACACCAATACATCGTACCTTTCTAAAGTTATTAATTCGCACTTCGGAAAAAACTTCAACACTTATATTAATGACCTTCGTATTAATTATACCATTGTCCGGTTAAAGGACGATGTTATTTTTAGGTCCTATTCCATTCAATCTATCGCTGAAGAAGTAGGCTATAAATCTGCCGACTCGTTTACAAAATACTTCAAAAAAGATACTGGGCTAAACCCTTCTTTCTACATCAAGAATATTAAAAATGTAGCCTAAAAATCCCTTTCACACCCTAAATTTATAAATATGGGGTTTGCAGTATTGTCAGGAGTTATTATTTCTTAAAAAAGCTTAAAACCTACTGTTTAAAGTGTGTTTCACAGTTTCGTTGCCGCCCCAATTTCCTAAAACTGGGGTGGCTTCTCTTTTTATATTGTGCATTGTGTTGCAGATTTGTTTTCAGAAAGTAACCATTTAAGATTTTTATTATGAAAACACAAAGTAAAACGAAAAGCACAAAAAAGTTAATCTTAAAATTATTGATAGGGTTTATAATAGGAATCTCTTTTGGTTTCGGGATTGGCAAAATGGTAAAATCTAATACAAAATTTACCAATTCAATTGAAACCACACTTCAGCAAAATTGTAATTGTGAGCGTATAGAACCTGGAAATAGTTATACGGGAATTCAATTCATTAAAAATGATGGCATCAGTACTACTAAATTAAATTTCACATTAATGAATTGCGATTTTACGTCTTCTGCAGAAAAAGAAGCAAAAAGATTGAATGATGTTTTGATAGACGAAGTGGAAGATTATGATTCAGTAGATTTTATCACTTTTTACTTCAAATCAGATGAGAAAAACGGAACCGTAAGAATCAAGGACGGAACCATCTTATAATCAAAAAACAATTCAGTATAACTAAAACATACCATTATGAAAACTTCAAAAAAGCAAACAATTTTATGGTTCGTAGCTTTTGCTTTTATTGGCTGCATATTTGTAAATCAATATATTCACTTGCAACGCCATTAATAATGAACAATAAAACCACAAAACGTATTAAACTTATAAAATTTGCAATTGGCATCTTAATAGGTGTAACAATTTATCTATTTATTCAACTAATCTTTTAAAACTAACAAAACTATGACAACACTTGTAAAATATTCAATTGTACTGGCGATACTCTTATTTGGAGCGTCAGCACAAGCTCAAAAATTAGACGGCTCTTATAGCGGCACTCTTGATGTTCAAGGAATGCAAATGGAGTTGATTGTTAATATCATGCCAACTGAAGACGGCTACGAAGCAACCCTAGATGTTCCTGCCCAAGGTGCTTCAGGAATCGAACTTGATTCGGTAGTTTTGCAGGACGAAACTGTGACCATTACATCGGCTAAAATGAAAATGACCTATACAGGAACATTAACCGATGATGGCATGGATGGAACCTACGAACAAATGGGAAAAGAATACCCACTAACATTCAAGAAAACTGTGAAGACAAAACCAGGAAACACAACATTACCCTCTACCGAAGCCGAATTGGATAAACTTGCTGCAAAAGAAAAAGGCGACTATAAATACTCTGTAGAAGATTACTTTACAACTCCAGAAGCTTTTTCGTTTAAGCTGTCCCCGAACGGGAAATACATCGCGTATATGAAACGTAGAAAGTCTGGTGAGCGTGACTTGTATTTAAAAGAAACCGCAACACAAAAAGAAACCCTTTTGAAAAAACAAGAGGAAGACTTAATACGTGGTTTTGCTTGGGCAAATAACAACCGTATTTTATACCTTCAAGACAAAGGTGGTGATGAAAACTATCATGTTTATGGAGTTGATGTTACAGGGGAAAACAGCAAGGAGCTAACTCCTTTTGAAGGCGTACGAGTTAATATCATCGAAAGCTTAAAAGAGGATGAAAACCATGTGATTGTACAGATGAATAAGGACAACCTACAACAGGAAGAGCCATATCGTCTAAATATAAACACAGGAGAAGTGACCAAACTGTACACTGTGCAAGCGGGTGACCCACCAGTTGCTGGTTATAATTTTGACCGTAAAGGAAACTTACGAGCCATTAACCGCATTGTTGACGGAGTTAAAACCGAGCTATTATACAAGATTGACGGAGAATTTAAACAAGTAAAACTTACTGAATTTGGAGATACGTTTGGTATTTCTTCTTTTAATCCGAATACCGAATATCCAGATGATGCATATGTAGTGTCAAATCTTGATGGTGATAAAATTGAGATTCAACTGTACGATTTAAAGAAAGACAAAAAAATAAAAACAGTTTTCAGTAATGATACCTTTGATGTATCTGGCATGTCACTTTCCAGAAAACGTAATTACGAAATAGACTATTTTAGTTATACAGGCGAAAAATCTGTGATTACTCCTGTTAGTAATACGTATAAAAAAATCTATAAACGGCTACAAAAAGAGTTTGGTGATAAGCAGTTTTTTACCGTTGGCAGAACTGATGACGAGTCAAAATATATGGTAGCCGTTACCAGTGATAAAATTGTAGGAGAATATTATTTGTACGATGTAGAAAAAGATAATGTTACCTTACTGTACAAGTTATTGCCACAGCTAAAAGCTGAAGATATGGCAAGTATGAAGCCTATTACCTTTAAAAGTCGCGACGGACTTACTATCCACGGATATATTACGTTACCCGATGATTATAAAAAAGGACAAAAAGTACCATTAATTGTAAATCCACACGGAGGTCCACAAGGTGTTCGTGATAATTGGGGCTTTAATCCAGAAGCACAGTTGTTTGCAAGTCGAGGCTACGCAACATTGCATGTAAACTTTAGAGTGTCTGGTGGCTATGGAAAAGAATTTTTAAAAGCAGGTTTTGGGCAAATAGGCCGTAAAGCGATGGACGATGTAGAAGATGGCGTTGATTATGTAGTAGAACAAGGTTGGGTCGATAAAGACCGAGTAGCCATTTATGGTGGTAGCCATGGTGGATATGCTGTATTGCGCGGTATGACGAAAACACCAGATAAATATGCTTGTGGTGTGGATTATGTTGGGGTAAGTAACTTAAATACTTTTATGGAAACCATTCCTCCATACTGGGAAAAGTACCGTGAGTTACTATATAAAATCTGGTACAACCCAAACAACCCAGAAGAGAAAGCGATTATGGATGAAATATCTCCAGCATTACACGTGGATAAAATAAAGAATCCATTATTAGTAGTACAAGGAGCAAATGATCCTCGTGTGAATATAAATGAAGCTGATCAAATTGTAGAGACCCTTAGAGAAAAAGGCGTAGAAGTACCGTATATGGTGAAATACGATGAAGGTCACGGATTTGGTAAAGAAGAAAACAGATTAGAACTTTACAACGCTATGATGGGCTTTTTCGCAGAGCACCTAAAGGTTGAAAAAACAAGTCCTGTAAAAGGATAACCATTAATTTATTTGAATATTTAAAATGCCGGTACACTTGTATCGGCATTATTTTTTTCCATCCCATTCTGCATAAAATTGTTGCAGAAATGTTTCCATAAACACATGCCTTTCTGCGGCGATACGCCGTCCGGTTTCGGTGTTCATTCGGTCTTTTAAAAGCAACAATTTTTCGTAAAAATGATTGATGGTTGGTGCTTCTGAAGCTTTATATTCAGCTGGAGACATCTGTAAATTAGGTTGTATGTCAGGATTGTAAAGTGTTCTGTTTTTAAATCCGCCGTAATTGAAGGTGCGGGCAATACCAATAGCTCCCAACGCGTCTAACCGATCGGCATCTTGAACCACCGCTAATTCATTTGAATGAAAAGCTTGTGTTTTGTTTCCACCTTTAAATGAAATATTTTTGATGCTTTGCACTACGTGTTCAATAATTTCTTCGGAAACACCTTCTGAAGTTAAAAAATCAGTTGCTTTTTTAGGGCCAACCGCTTCATCACCATCGTGGAATTTTGAATCTGCAATGTCGTGTAACAAAGCGCCTAAAGCTACAATTAAAGTGTCTACTTGCTCAGTTTCCGAAATATGCATCGCATTTTTATACACACGTTCAATATGAAACCAATCGTGTCCCCCTTCAGCATTTTTCAATTCTTCTTTTACAAAGGCAATGGTATTATTAATGAGTATTTCTGAAGGTTTTTTAATCATAGTGTTTGTTTCAGGTGTTTTACTTTTTCGCTTTAATAAATCTAATGCCTCACCTTTAATTTTAAACGGTAATGTTAGATTTAACTTGAGTTTCTACCAAATCGATCAGCGCTTCGGGTTCGTGCTCTGAAACTTTAAAGGAGGGGTGTACAATTAACTGCATACGAACCCCAATAGGAATTGGGAACATACCGTGACGTTGTAATTTCCAGGAATGGCTAATGCTTACCGGAAGTACATAAGCATCGGGTGCTTTTTTAAATAAGGTGAGCAATCCTGTTTTTCTGAAAGGTTTTGGGTTACCGTCCTTACTTCGAGTTCCTTCAGGAAAAATAACCACGCTACGGTTGTGTTTTGACACGTATTTGGCAATTTTAATGATTTCCCCAGCCGCTTGTCTTGGGTTTTTTCGGTCTATCAAAACACTTCCGCCATGTTTTAAATTATACGAAATAGAAGGAATTCCTTTTCCCAATTCAATTTTTGAGATAAATTTTGGGTGATATTTCCGTAGAAACCATATAATAGGCGAAATGTCCCACATGCTTTGATGATTTGAAACCATGATAATGGGAACGTTGTTAGGAATACTGCTGTTGATAGTAACATCGAAAGAGGTTCCTACCAAATTTAGACACCGTAAAATAACCCAATTAAAATAATCCACGCTCTTTTTATGGGCTTCGTATCCAAAAACATTAAAACAAACCCATTGAATAGGATGAAAAACAAGAAGGTTCAACCCAAAAAACAGGTAAAAGATAACCGACAAGGGATAACTTAAAATATGCGAAAGCTGTTTCATAGTTTATCAAAAGTAAAAAATCCGCTTCCAAAAATATTCAGAAGCGGAGTAATTTATTTTTTAATCGCTGGTTGCGCTAAAAAAGAAGGATTAACAGTGCTCGTCAAAAGCTCCTTTTAAGTTTTCAGCAATCATATCTGCTGGGCGACCTTCAATGTGATGGCGCTCTAGCATATGTACTAACTCTCCATTTTTAAATAAAGCCATAGAAGGCGAACTTGGAGGGAATGGTACCATTTGTGCTCTGGCAGCATCAACCGCTTCACGGTCAACACCTGCAAATACAGTTACCAAATTATCGGGTGTTTTTGCATTTTGAAGCGACATACGAGCTCCAGGACGCGCATTTGCAGCAGCACAACCACAAACTGAATTTACCACAACTAAGGTGGTTCCTTCTTTCTGCATGGCTTGCTTTACCTCTTCTTCAGTGAATAATTCGGAAAAACCAATGTTGGTAAGGTCTTCACGCATAGGTTTTACTAATTCCGGTGGATACATAATATGTTCAATTTAAGTGTGTAACAATTTTTTACAAAGATAACTAATTTTTAATGGGTTTACGGTTAAGTAACCCTAAGTCTGAAATACCTAACAAGGAATGTCCAGTTCATTATTGGGTAGTGCAGGAAATGGTTATCTTTGGTCGCAATTTTTAAAAGAAATTACAAGAAGTATGATTCGTTGGTTTGCAGCTTTTATTGGTTATATGGTGTACCGTTTTCCGGGAGCTATTGTTGGATTTTTATTAGGAAGCTTATTAGATAATTTTATTGGAGGAAATAAATCAGGGGGTGGTTTTCAACGCACTTTTCAACAGCAACAAAGGCAAGGCGTTACTCCAGCCGACTTTGAACTGAACTTGCTTTCATTGGCATCTTTGGTTATTAAAGCCGATGGAAATGTAAGCCAACAAGAATTAGATTATGTACGCAAGTATTTTGTACAGGCCTACGGAAGGGAACGTGCCAATGCTACGTTTCGGGTTTTTAATGACGAAATAAAAAAACGAGAGATTTCTGCAGCAAAAATTTGTAGTATGTTCCGGCAGCGTATGCGGTACGAATCCCGCTTACAAGTGCTTCACTTTCTTTTTAGTATTGCGAATGCAGATGGACGTGTAAGTGATCCTGAAGTACGAAAAATAAATGAGATTTCAGGTTATTTAGGCGTTTCAGCACGTGATTTTGCCAGTATAAAAGCCATGTTCTTTAAAAATCCGGATAGTGCCTATAAAATTCTAGAAATTGACCGAACGGCTACTGATGCTGAGGTTAAAAAAGCCTACCGCACGATGGCTAAAAAATACCATCCCGACAAATTGCAGCATATGGACGAAGCCTATAGAAAAGGGGCTGAGGAAAAATTTAGGAAAGTGCAAGATGCCTATGAACAGCTTCAGAAAGAGCGGGGGTTTTAAGACGATAGGTCTATAATAACTTCCATTAATTTTTTGGGACTTAAATATTCAAAAACTCGATTAGTTATTGCGAAATCTTCATCTAAAAAAACGGTAGCGGGCAATGAAAAAGGTACTCCCTCGCGAGAGGCGAAGAGCTTTGCTATTTCGTGAATAGGATTTCGTTTGGTTTTAGCTTCTGTGTTATTAAAAACCACGCCGTCAAAAGCGAATGATTTAGTTGTTTCAGTATTTAATTTTACAACGTAATAATCTCTATTTAGTTTTTTAATTATTTCAGGTTTTTTAAAGGCTGCTTGCTCCATTTTTTTGCAATACACACACCAATCTGCATAGAAAAATAACATGACCTTCTTAGGTTTAACCGAAAGAGAATCGTCTAATTGCTCGAATGTTATCCAAT
>NZ_CAXBCK010000060.1:0-20901 GCF_963974425.1 uncultured Marixanthomonas sp. | reverse complement strand
ATTATTAATGAATCGGTACCGGATTGCTATGCTGACTTAGGCTACAAAACCGTATCGACTAACCCATGTGGAGAGATTCCTTTATGCCCATACGACTCTTGTCGTTTATTGGCTATCAACTTATTTTCATATGTTGAAAAACCATTTACTGAAAAAGCAAAGTTCAACTTTAAATTATTTAAAAAACACATAGCGGCTGCCCAGCGCATTATGGACGATATTATCGACCTAGAGTTGGAAAAAGTGGATGCTATTTTGGCTAAAATTGATGCTGACCCTGAAGGAGCTGAAGTAAAGGCTGTAGAACGAAACCTATGGTTGAATATTAAAAGAAAAGCTGAAGAAGGGCGTCGTACCGGAATTGGCATTACTGCCGAAGGTGATATGCTAGCGGCCTTGGGCATTAAATACGGAAGTGAAAAAGGTGTTGATTTTTCAGTAGAAATACACAAAACCATTGCTCTTGAAGCTTATCGTGCTTCGGTATATGCTGCTAAAGAACGTGGTGCTTTCGGGATTTTTGATTCAGAAAGAGAGAAAGAAAACCCGTTTATTCTTCGCTTAAAAGAAGCCGATGAAAAACTGTATTACGACATGCTAGAATATGGCCTCCAACCGGAACAACTAGTTTAATGACGCAAACTACTTCGGGGATTGAACCAGTGTTTTTACCAGTATATAAACGCAGAAGAAAAGTAAATCCTAACGATAAAGATGCCCGCGTCGATTTTATAGATGAAGTAGGCGACTCTTGGGAAGAATACGTTGTTTTCCACCACCGTTTTAAAGAATGGATGAAAATTAACGGTCACGATACCGATAAAAACTACAGTCAAGAAGAATTGAATGAGTTGGTAGCACTATCACCATATCATCAAGCTACTTCTAACGATGTAGATTGGCTAAGCAAGGTACGTATGCAAGGCGCCGTTCAAAAATGGGTAGACCATAGTATTAGTGTAACCATCAACCTACCGAATGATGTAGATGAAGAGCTCGTTGGAAAACTATACTTAGAAGCTTGGCAAGCCGGGTGTAAAGGTGTAACCGTGTATCGTGATGGTTCTCGTTCTGGCGTATTAATTTCAAATGAAGAGAAAAAAGAGGAGAATCAAGAATCTTTGATTTCTTTCCCTACCAAGCGTCCTGAAGTTTTAGAAGCCGATGTAGTTCGTTTCCAAAATAACAAAGAGAAATGGATTGCTTTTATTGGCCTGATTGATGATAAACCGTATGAAATATTTACTGGATTGGCAGATGAAGACGGAATCTTGCTTCCTCGTTGGGCAACGAAAGGTTTGATTATAAAAAACCGAAACGAAGACGGAACCTCTCGATATGATTTTCAATATCAAAACAAAAGAGGATACAAAACTACAATTGAAGGCTTATCGCATAAGTTTGATCCAGAATATTGGAATTATGCAAAATTGATTTCCAGTACGCTTCGTCACGGCATGCCTATTGAAAAAGCTGTAGAGTTAATCAACAGTTTACAATTAGACAGCGAATCTATCAATACCTGGAAAAACGGTGTTGCAAGAGCGTTAAAACGATATGTTGAAGATGGAACCTTGGCTAGAAAACAAAAATGTGATAACTGTAATTCTTCACAATTAATTTACCAAGAAGGCTGTTTAACTTGTAAAGATTGCGGATCGTCAAAATGCGGATAATTCGTTAAAGTTAAATTATATTTTACTAGTATTAAAAGCCCCGATATTAAATCGGGGCTTTTTTAATTATCTTTAAGACATCTAATCACTTTTTAGAATGAAACCTGCATCCTCCATTTTAATAAAACAAGTTCAATCAAAATCTGTACTTGAACTTCAAAAGATTGCCAAAGAAACGTTTTTCGAGACGTATGCCTTAGAAAATACCAAGGAAGATATGGATGCTTATCTAGCCGAAAACTTCAACACCGAACACCTACAAAGAAGTATAATAAACCCAGATTCGTTTTATTATTTTGCGTTACAGGATAATGAAACCATAGGTTATTTAAAAATAAACAGAAGTGTTGCGCAAACAGACAATAAACTTCCCAATACACTGGAAATAGAACGTATTTACATACTATCTAAATTTCAAGGAAAAGGAGTAGGAAAACTTTTACTGAATAAAGCCACAGAGAAAGCACAATCGCTCAACATAAAAACACTGTGGTTAAGTGTCTGGGAAAAGAACCAAAAAGCCATTTCCTTTTACAAAAAACAAGATTTTACAGCGTTTGACAACCAGTATTATTGGGTAGGCACCGATAAGCAAACCGATGTTTTAATGAAGTTGGATTTAGATTTCTGATTAAAATTCTAGAAAAAAAGCATAAAAAAACCGCCTCGAGTTGAGACGGTTTTTACGCATCCTTGACTGATTTACAATTCTAATAAACCATTCGTTTTATTAACACCTTCAGCACTTTCTTTTAAGTGATTTCTTTCTCCGTCGTTTAATTCGATATCTACTATTTTTTCAATACCGCCACGGCCTAATACAACTGGCACACCGATACAAAGATCATTTAAGCCGTACTCACCTTCTAACAAGGTAGAACAAGGGAATATTTTCTTTTGGTCGCAAGCAATGGCTTGTACCAATCCGCTTACGGCTGCTCCAGGAGCATACCAAGCTGAAGTCCCTAGTAATTTAGTAAGAGTAGCCCCTCCTACTTTGGTATCTTCTTTTACTTGGTTTAATCTGTCTTCCGAAATAAATTCAGTTACTGGCACACTGTTTCTAGTCGCTAAACGTGTTAATGGCACCATACCTTTATCACTGTGACCACCAATTACCATTCCGTCAACATCGCTAATTGGCGCACCTAATGCCTCAGCTAAACGATATTTAAAACGTGCGCTATCTAATGCACCACCCATACCGATAATTCGGTTTTTAGGAAGGTTGGTTGTTTTATGCACTAAATACGTCATCGTATCCATTGGGTTACTTACAACAATGATGATGGTATTTGGAGAGTGCTTTACTAAGTTAGAAGAAACATCTTTTACAATTCCGGCATTGATACCGATTAATTCTTCACGAGTCATTCCTGGTTTCCTTGGAATACCACTTGTAATAACACAAATATCACTATCTGCTGTTTTACTGTAATCTCCTGTTGTACCAACTACGCGTGTATCGAATGCATTTAAGGAAGCGGTTTGCATTAAATCCATTGCTTTTCCTTCGGCGTAGCCTTCTTTAATATCTAAAAGAACTACTTCACTTGCAAAATTTTTAATGGCAATGTATTCGGCACAACTTGCGCCTACTGCACCTGCTCCTACTACTGTAACTTTCATTATATGTATTATTTTTGAATGAATGATTTATTTGAAACGAGAATTGAATAATTTTCGTTTTGCAAAAATACAATTATCTCATTTAAAATACGATAAGAAAGGGTTAAAAACAAAACCACCGATTAAATAAACTAACCGGTGGCTTTCAAAAATTAATAATACTTTATTTCTTACGCATCAATATTTGCATATTTAGCATTCTTCTCGATAAACTCTCGTCTCGGCGGTACCTCATCTCCCATAAGCATGGAGAAAATTCGGTCTGCTTCAGTTCCATTATCGATGGTTACCTGACGTAAGATTCTAAATTCAGGGTTCATTGTAGTATCCCACAATTGTTCTGCATTCATCTCACCCAGACCCTTGTATCGTTGGATACTGGCTCCACCTCCAAAGCTGGCATTAATCTCAGCGCGGGCTTCTTCAGACCAAGCATATTCGCTCTTTTTTCCTTTTTTCAGTAAATACAAAGGAGGAGTTGCAATATATACGTGTCCTGCTTCAATTAAATCTTTCATATAACGGAAGAAGAACGTTAAAATTAACGTTGCAATGTGACTACCATCTACATCGGCATCACACATAATTACTATTTTGTGATAGCGAAGTTTTGAAAGGTTTAGTGCCTTACTATCTTCTTCAGTTCCTATTGTTACTCCTAATGCAGTAAATATGTTTCTAATTTCTTCGTTTTCAAAAACCTTGTGTTGCATGGCTTTTTCCACGTTCAAAATTTTACCTCGTAATGGCAAAATAGCTTGGAAGTTACGATCACGACCTTGTTTTGCCGTTCCCCCTGCAGAGTCACCCTCTACTAGAAATACTTCGCATTTTTCAGGGTCTTGTTCTGAACAATCAGACAGTTTCCCTGGCAAACCAGCACCACCCATAACGGTTTTACGCTGTACCATTTCGCGAGCTTTACGAGCTGCGTGGCGTGCTTGTGCTGCCAAGATCACCTTTTGCACAATGGTTTTGGCATCGTTCGGGTTTTCCTCTAAGTAGTTTTCAAGCATTTCGGAAACTGCTTGGCTTACTGCTGAAGAGACCTCACGGTTACCTAGTTTAGTTTTAGTTTGCCCTTCAAATTGAGGTTCTGCTACTTTTACCGAAACAATAGCTGTTAATCCTTCACGGAAGTCATCTCCTAAAATCTCAAATTTCAGCTTGTCTAACATGCCAGAAGCATCGGCATACTTTTTTAATGTTGTTGTCAATCCACGACGGAAACCAGTTAAATGTGTTCCTCCTTCGTGAGTATTGATGTTATTTACGTAAGAATGTAGATTCTCGTTAAAGGAAGTGTTGTATATCATCGCTACTTCTACAGGAATATCGTTTTTCTCCCCTTCCATAGAAATCACTTCATTAATAATTGGCTCACGAGTTTCATCTAAGAAACGGATAAACTCTTTTAACCCTTCTTCACTGTGAAAGGTTTCCGAAATAAATTCACCATCATCATCGGTTTCACGTTTATCGGTGATACTAATGGTAAGCCCCCTATTAAGGAAAGCTAGCTCACGCATTCTGCTTGCAAGCGTATCGTAATTAAAATTAAGGGTTTGCTTAAATATTTGAGAGTCAGGCTTAAAAGTTACAACCGTACCCCTATAATCTGTTTCACCAGTAGATTTTACTGGATATTGTGTTTTTCCTCTTTCGTATTCTTGTTCCCAAATTTTACCATCGCGATGAACGGTAGCTTTTAGACTTTCGGACAAGGCATTTACAACCGAAACACCCACTCCGTGCAGACCACCAGAAACTTTATAAGAGTCTTTATCAAATTTTCCTCCGGCACCAATTTTGGTCATCACAACTTCAAGAGCAGAAACGCCCTCTTTTTTGTGCATATCTACTGGAATACCCCGACCATTATCATTTACGGTTACCGAATTATCTTCATTAATCCAAACGTCTATAGTATCACAATAGCCGCCCATCGCCTCATCAATAGAATTATCTACCACTTCGTACACCAAATGATGTAATCCGCGTACACCTACATCACCGATATACATCGATGGACGCATGCGCACATGTTCCATTCCTTCTAACGCCTGAATACTATCGGCACCATATACTTTAATGTCTTTTTCGTCCTTCATAAAATTAGGTTGTTTTTCTTTCTGATACGTAACGAACAAATATAACGAAACCCATTATAAAATAAAGGCATTCCATTGATTAACCTCCGGAAGTTATTAACAGATTAATGTGAAGAAAAGCCAGCAATTAAACCTTATAGATTTATTACAGTCAAAAAAATAAAAGAAAGTTCAACTATTTTGTAATTTTTAAGAAATAGGAACGGATTATATAACTTTTAGAAAACTTTACAACATTTTAATTTTTCAGAAGTTATCTTTAAATAAAAAACAACTATGAAATCATTACTTACCATACTATTTTTTACAGCTATTACTGTTTTTAGCACTAATACTGCTTATTCGCAAACTTTCCCGAAGATGGATACCAGCCCGATGGATTTAGCAATGGCACGTCCTGACAGAAATACACCTCCTATTGCTCGCGTTATTTACAGCCGCCCACAAAAAAAGGGCCGTGAAATTTTTGGGGAATTAGTTCCTTACGGAAAAGTATGGCGTACTGGAGCAAATGAAGCTACCGAATTAACCATATACGAACCTTTAAAAGTTAATAAAACAGTTTTACAGCCTGGAACGTATACGTTATTCACCATTCCTGAGAAGGACATGTGGACCGTAATTATTAATAAAAATGCTAATGTTTGGGGTACTATTTACAACAAAGATAATGACGTCGTTAGACTAGAAACTCCAGCACGAAACGCTGCTGCTCCTGCAGAATCACTATCTATGGTTTTTAGACCAGAAGATAAGGGCGCAACCTTAATGATTGGATGGGATAAGACATATGTAGAGGTGCCTTTTGAAAAGGTAAATTAAGAAACTTCCCTTTACGGAATATTCAAATATTTATGCGTCTGTAATGACACTTTCCACTTAGGGTTTTGCATTACATATTCAACAATTTGCGGCATCATTTTATCCCGTTTACTCCATTCGGGTTGTAGGTAGAGAATACAGTTGTTATTTACTTTTTCGGCTTGCTCTTCAGCAAACTTAAAGTCATTTTTATTGTAAATAATCACTTTTAGTTCGTGTGCCTTTTCATACACCTCTGGAGTTGGAAGCTTTATCTTTTTTGGTGAAAGGCAAATCCAGTCCCATGTTCCAGTAAGCTTATACGCCCCTGAAGTTTCAATATGGATTTGCATATCTTTTTCTTTCAGCTTTTGCGTTAAAGGCCCCATATCCCACGTAAGTGGCTCCCCTCCAGTTATCACAATCGTTTTACTGTATTTGTCGGCATTTTCAACAATGGTATCGATATTAGTTGGCGGATGTATATCGGCATTCCAACTCTCCTTAACATCGCACCAATGGCAACCTACATCGCAGCCTCCTATTCGTATAAAATAAGCCGCTGTACCTTTATGGAATCCTTCTCCTTGTATGGTGTAAAACTCCTCCATTAACGGAAGCATCTCCCCTTTATTTACCAATTGTTGAGTCTCTGTCTGCATAGACTGCAAAATTACAATTTATAGTTGGCAGTTCAGGGAAAGCCGTATGCTTTTTAGCATTAATTTAAATAGTTATTAAAATAATATTTCAGAAGCTTACCTACAATTGCTATTTTTATCGAAAATTTAAACGATGGCAGACAAACAGGCTTTTTTTGACCATATTGAAAAAGGGTACACCACCAAAGGTGAAGCCATTACATTAGGTGCTGCTATGTTGAGAGGCGAAACCCTCACTAATGCGCTGGTTAAAATCCCATTAAAAACCATGAACCGTCACGGCCTTATTGCCGGTGCCACAGGAACTGGGAAAACAAAATCGTTACAAGTACTAGCAGAAAATCTTTCAGAAAAAGGAGTACCTGTACTATTAATGGATATGAAAGGTGACCTCAGCGGAATTGCTAAACCTAGTCCCGGTCATGCTAAGATTAATGAACGTCACGGAAAAATTGGCATTCCTTTTACATCGAAAAAATTTCCAGTAGAAATTATGACGCTTTCGGAACAAAACGGCGTACGCCTTCGCGCTACCGTAAGTGAGTTTGGGCCCGTGTTGTTATCGCGAATTTTAGATGTAAGTGAAACCCAAGCGGGAATTATTTCAGTAATATTTAAGTATTGTGATGACAATAAACTTCCACTTTTAGATTTAAAGGATTTCAAAAAAATATTACAATACGCCACAAACGAAGAGAAAGACGAGTTTTCTGAAGAATATGGACGTATTTCCTCTGCTTCAACAGGTGCTATTTTACGACGTATCGTAGCGCTAGAACAACAAGGAGGTGACTTGTTTTTTGGTGAAAAATCATTTGATACCGATGATTTACTACGAATAGATGAAAATGGAATGGGCTACATTAACATTGTTCGTCTTACCGATATTCAAGATCGCCCCAAGCTCTTCTCAACTTTTATGTTGAGCTTGTTAGCCGAAATTTATACTACATTCCCTGAACAAGGTGATAGTGGTAGACCAGAATTAGTAATCTTTATAGATGAAGCACATTTAATGTTTAAAGAAGCAAGTGATGCTTTGTTAGACCAAATTGAAAGTATTGTAAAGCTTATTCGTTCAAAAGGTGTAGGATTGTATTTTGTAACTCAAAACCCAACAGATGTTCCTGACGCGGTATTAAGTCAGTTAGGGCTGAAAGTACAACACGCGTTGCGAGCCTTTACAGCAAAAGATAGGAAAGCAATTAAGTTAACTGCTGAAAACTACCCTATTTCAGAATACTATAAAACCGACGAAGTATTAACCAAGTTGGGAATTGGAGAAGCCTTAGTTTCAGCTTTAAATGAAAAAGGAATTCCAACACCCTTAGCTGCTACGCTAATGCGCGCCCCAATGAGCCGAATGGACGTATTAGAAGATCAAGAGCTAAAAGAATTATTAGGAGAATCGAAACTCATAGAAAAATACAACGAAACTGTAGACCGTGAAAGTGCTTACGAATTATTAAACGATAAAATTGACATTGCCGAGAAAGAAGAAGCCAAAGAAAAAGCTCAAAAAGAAAAAGCTAAAGTAAAACGCTCTAGCAGTAGTTCTTCTTCTAGAAGCAGCAGACAAAACCCTATTGTTAAAGTATTAAGCAGTCCAACTGTAATACGCAGTGTATTGGGAATATTAGGAAAACTATTAAAATAAAACAGACAATAAAATTTATATGAAAAAGACACTATTATTAAGCCTATTAACTACTATTCTATTTGTTTCTTGTGATTCAAATAAAGACCCATTTACTATTGGCGAAGGAAGCATTGGAAGCCTGGATAAAAATATTCAAATGAAACAGGTTGACTCTATTTTTGCGGAAGACTCCATTGTAAAGCTTAACCCGATAAAAAATGCTTTAGGCACACAGGGCGAAGTGGAAATTTATGATAAAGAAGGAAACAAACTGCTATTGCTTTCTCCAGAAGATGAAAACGATCCTAATGCAACTGTAACCAATGTTCAGGTATTTGATGCACGATACAAAACTGATAAAGGATTAACAAGTGGCAGTACTTTTAAAGATGTAAAAGCCAATTATACGGTTTCAAATATTGAAACTACCATCAACTCGGTGGTTGTCTTTTTAAAAGACAGTGAGATCTATTTGACAATCGACAAACAACAACTTCCTGAAAACTTACGGTATAATCCCAATGCAAAAATTGAAGCCAGCCAAATACCAGATGTTGCCAAATTTAAATATTTTATGATAGGTTGGGAAGCAGATACAACTACCGAAAAGGAATAAATTTTTCTAAAACCCTCTCAATATTTTGTTAAGCCTCGCCATAAAGCGGGGTTTTTCTATTAATTTTAGTAGCTAACCATTACAATTAATTATGATCAAGATTTTAGGATTTATTTTAACAATCGGTGGAGCCATCGCATTAGTACTTGGAATACTAAGTGTCTTTGGAAGTTTAGATGTAGGCTTGAGCCCATGGGCACTTATTATTTTAGGCATTATCTTCTTCTTTGCCGGAATAGGTTTATTGAAAAAAAGAAACGATACAGATGAAACCTAAAAAGAATCAATTCTTCTAATTAAAAATCAAAAAAGTAAAATTATGGCAAAGCCAAGAATAAAAAACGAAGACCAGTATGAAGCGCTTCGAGATAAAGGCTATAGTAAAGAAAAATCTGCTCGTATTGCCAATACCCCAAACTCAGGTAAAAAAGGAGGACAAGCACCTCCTTATGAAGATTGGACTAAAGACGATTTATATGAACAAGCAAAAAATGTAGCCATCGACGGTCGTTCCAAAATGAACAAAAAACAATTAATTAACGCCTTACGAAACAATTGATGAGTATAAACCCCTTTCATTTAGCAATCCCAGTACACAATCTTGATGAATGCCGAGTTTTTTACCGTGACACCCTAGGATTTACCGAAGGTCGAAGCAGCGATCATTGGATAGATTTCGACTTTTTTGGACATCAATTGGTCATTCATTACAAAGAAAAGACAAAAACAGAGTCGTCATTATCAAATCCAGTAGATGGCAAAGATGTTCCTGTTCCTCATTTCGGTGTAGTTTTAGATATGAAAACCTTTGAAGCTTTTTCTGCGCTGTTGAAAAGTAAAAATATTACCTTTATCATTGAGCCGTATATTCGGTTTAAAGGAAAAGCCGGAGAGCAAGCCACGATGTTTTTTAAAGACCCATCTGGCAATGCCCTTGAGTTCAAAGCCTTTAAAAACATGAACCAACTTTTTACTAGCTAATTGAATGAAATCAATCTCTCCACAAATAATTAGGCAGGTATTTGTCCTTTTACTCATTTTATTGATGGGTAGTTTAATCTTTAAGGAAATGGCACCCTACCTTTCTGGTGTTTTAGGCGCTGTTACCATTTATGTTTTATTACGAGGCTGGATGAAAAAATTAGTTTTAAAAAGAGGCTGGAATTCCGATCTTGCAGCAGGCTTATTAATGCTACTTTCGTTTATTGGGATTTTACTACCAGTTTCTGGCATTGTTTTAATGCTGGGAAATAAAATAGGTAATGCCGTTAAAAATTCAGAAGAAGTAATCGTTGCTTTAAAAGAACAATTGGGAGAATGGGAAACACAATTAGGCTACGAAATTAGCTCACAAATTGATACCACCGCCATTTCTTCTTGGATTTCCACCCAATTACAAAGTTTTGCTGGTGGCACCTTCAATATGTTTATCGCTATTGGATTAATGTACTTTATGCTCTATTATATGCTTACCAATAGAAAAGAGCTAAAAGAATCATTGTTCGACTATATACCAATTGGTGATGATAACTTAAAAGAAATAGGTGATGAAGCCAACGCTATGGTGCGTGCCAATGCTATTGGCATTCCCTTAGTAGCTCTTGCACAAGGTGTTGTAGCTTTAATTGGCTTTTTAATTTTTGGCGTTGACGATCCATTTTTCTGGTTTGTTATAACCACTATTGGTTCTATGATTCCATTTATTGGGACTCTAGTAGGTATCCTTCCTGTTTTTATTCTTTCGTTATCAGCTGGAGACACCTTCCAAGCGTGGGGAATTTTATTGTATGGATTTATTGTTGTTGGTTCTACCGATAATATTTTCAGAATGTATGTTCTTAAAAAGCTAGACAACGTACACCCCTTAATAACCTTTATAGGTGTTGTTGTTGGTGTTCCACTATTTGGATTTATTGGATTGATTTTCGGCCCGCTACTTATTAGCTTGTTTTTAATTGTACTTCGTATTTATAGAAAAGAATATAGTAAAACACACGAAAAGAAGCTTTAATCATGTTTCAGAAATTTGAAAAGACCAACTATCCTCCAACCGGTAAACCTGTATTAGTCTGGGATGGAGAATGTGGTTTTTGCAAATATTGGGTGACGCGTTGGCAAAGTTTGACCCGTAACAAAATTGAGTATAAAACCTATCAAGAAATTGCTTCTCAGTTTCATGATATTCCGCTGAAAGAATTTAAAAAAGCTTCTCGCCTTATTGAAACTAATGGTAAAATATACAGTGGTCCCGATTCAGCCTACCGAAGTTACACCTATTCAACAAAGAATTTGCCTTGGCATAGTTGGTATTGCAATTATTCTTGGTTTACAAAGCTCAGCGATCACGGATATAATTACATTGCGAAGCATCGCCCCTTCTTTTTTAAACTCACTACACTTTCCTTCGGAAAAAACCCAGAAGCATTAAAGCCGTATTGGCTACTCTACTTGCTCATACTTTTGGCAGTTTTTTATGTACTCTCTAGATTTTTATAACAAATTTTTAAAACAGTTTTCTTTTTTGAAGCCGTATCTTTCAGAAAACAAATAAAAAACCGACTATGCTATTTGGTAAAAAGAAAGACAAACTACATTTCAACCCTGGGAACAGAGACGATGGTGTTGATGAAAATTATGTTGAAGAAGAAGTTAATAAAATTGAAGAAGATGATGTAGAGGTTGTTTTAAACAACGAAGAAAATATTGATAAAAAATTCAGCGGAAATAATTCCCTTTCAAAATATGTAGAACTTGGCAGGATTATGATTAGTATGCTGAAGGATGTAAAAAACGGAAGCTACAAAAACATACCGTGGTTTACTATAGCAACTATCGTGATGGCTTTATTGTATGTTTTAAACCCAATGGATGTGGTACCTGATTTTATTCCGGGTATCGGTTATATAGATGATGTTGCCATCCTTACTATGGGTGTCGGTTGGATAGAAAGCGATCTGCACCGCTATTTAGATTGGAGAATGGAAAACGATTTGGGAATTTAAATACCCTCTGATAGTAGCATATTTCCTTAGCGGGAGTATATAAAGCCTAACGAGAAGTAAGCTATGTAATTGTTACCTGCTTTTTTTAAATTTTATTTTCAATCAAGTCTTTGGCCAAACTTGCTTTTTTTAACTTCTTGTTTTTAAATAAATATTCTACATCATACTTATTGTCTATCATTAGTTGGAGATAATAGTAATTTATATGTTCTAAAATCGCAAACACATTTGCAAAAATCCCCCAGTAAAACATGTTATTAGATTCAAAATTCCATTTTTGAATGTAGAGCTGAATCAATAAAACAGGAATCATACCTGAAATCAGCAGCCAATTAAATCGTTTTGACTTTTTGAAAAATCGAATATTACCAGCTTGATTTATGTGTTTTTCTGTAAGTCTTTCCAGTTTCAACTTCCAATAAAGTTGACCTTGATATAGAATAATTATGCATACAATTAATCCATAAGATATGAGAATCAAATCTCCAACTGGATTCGTAAACAATAGAAATAGTAATAATGCAGGAAAAGTGACATACGCATGGAATTTCTCAATTGGATAATACCATTTTAGTCGTTTTATCAATCTCGCTTTATTCATATCTAAGTTGCTCTAATTGCAGGTATCAAGTAGATATTTTTTGAACATTTTTTATATCATTACCTTCTCTCTCTACGCTGCTCTCTCGCGAGCAACGTATTTTTTAAGAGCATAGCAATGGTCATAGGACCCACACCTCCAGGAACCGGTGTTATAAAAGAAGCTTTTTTACTAGCGTTTTCAAAATCTACATCACCTTTAAGCACATAGCCTTTTTTAGTAGATTCATCTGGAACGCGAGTGATACCTACATCGATCACTACGGCATCATCTTTAATCATTTCAGCTTTAAGAAAATCTGGTATTCCCACTGCGATAATAACAATATCGGCTTGTGAAGTAATTTGCGTAATATTCTTAGTATACTCATGAGTAAGTGTTACTGTTGAGTTTCCAGGGAAACCACTTCGCCCCATTAAAATACTCATCGGTCGTCCTACAATATGACTACGCCCAATAACTACAGTGTGTTTTCCTTTTGTAGGGATATCATATCGTTCTAACAGTTCTAATATTCCGAAAGGTGTTGCAGGAATAAAAGAAGTCATATCTAAAGACATTTTTCCGAAATTGGTTGGATGAAAACCATCTACATCTTTATCGGGATCTACAGCTAACAGTACTTTTTGCGTATCGATTTGTGGTGGTAACGGAAGCTGAACAATAAACCCGTCTATAGAATCTTCATTGTTCAATTTCTTTATTTTGTCCATTAATTCCACTTCACTTGTGGTACTAGACATTCTAACTAGAGTAGATTCAAAACCCACGGCTTTGCAAGCTTTTACTTTGGTATTCACATATGTCATGCTAGCGCCGTCGTTCCCTACGATAATAGCAGCTAAGTGCGGCACCTTTTCATTCTTGGCTTTCATTTCGTCTACTTCGGCTTTTATTTCAGCCTTAATATCGTTCGATATTTTCTTACCGTCTAGAATTGTCATATAAATAAAGTATTCAGTTTGGTAGTTGCAGTTGGCAGTATTGCCTATACTCCAAACTTACCGGGATTTAGTATCATATAATTAATAAGCCTGCCTACTTCCAGACTCTTTTCTTCTAACTTGATCAGTCAATGAATATTTTTCTTCCTTCGGAAAGGACTTAGAAATTTCAAATATGTCCATTGCCAAATCAAATCCTTTTTGATTTGCTTTCAAGGTTTTAAAACTCATTGTTTTACTGCTTACTGCAACTGCTAACTGACACTACTTCATATTTTGCATCATCTGCATCATTTTGCGACCGCCGCCGCCTTGCATCATCTTCATCATTTTACTCATTTGGTTGAATTGTTTCATCAGTTGATTTACCTCTTGCACCGAAGTTCCGCTACCTTTAGCAATACGTTTTTTACGGCTTCCGTTTATCACTGATGGGGTACTTCTTTCCTCAGGTGTCATTGAATGAATGATGGCTTCAATTCCGTTAAAGGCATCATCATCTATATCTACTCCTTTTAGGGCTTTTCCAGCTCCGGGTATCATCCCCACTAGATCCTTCATACTACCCATTTTCTTTACTTGCTGTATCTGCTTAATGAAATCATCAAAACCAAATTGGTTTTTTGCAATTTTCTTTTGAAGTTTACGAGACTCATCTTCATCAAACTGTTCTTGTGCTCGCTCTACAAGCGACACCACATCTCCCATCCCTAAAATACGGTCGGCCATACGTGCTGGGTGAAACACATCGATTGCGTCCATCTTTTCACCAGTACCGATAAATTTTATCGGCTTATTCACTACACTTTTAATTGATATTGCGGCACCACCACGGGTATCACCATCCAACTTGGTTAATACAACTCCATCAAAATTAAGGCGTTCGTTAAACGTTTTTGCCGTGTTTACTGCATCTTGCCCCGTCATTGCATCTACAACAAACAACGTTTCGTTAGGTTGAATAGCTTTATGGATATCGGCTATTTCAGTCATCATCGCTTCATCAATCGCCAAACGACCTGCCGTATCAATAATTACAGCATTATTCCCATTTTGCTTAGCGTGAGCAATTGCATTTTGCGCAATTTGCACTGGATTTTTATTTCCTTCTTCGCTATATACTTCTACTTTTATCTGTTCCCCTACTACATGCAACTGATTGATTGCCGCCGGACGGTATACATCACAAGCTACCAATAAAGGCTTTTTTGTCTTTTTTGTTTTTAAATAATTAGCTAGTTTTCCCGAGAATGTGGTTTTACCACTACCCTGTAAACCAGACATTAATATAACACTAGGCGAACCGCTTAAATCGATTCCTGCAGTGTCACCACCCATTAATTCAGTCAATTCATCTTTTACCAATTTCACCATCAACTGCCCTGGTTGTAGGGACGTCAATACATTTTGACCAAGGGCTTTTTCTTTAACGGTATTGGTAAATTCTTTGGCAGTTTTAAAGTTAACATCGGCATCGAGCAAAGCACGGCGTACTTCTTTAAGGGTTTCGGCTACGTTTACTTCTGTAATTTGGCCGTGTCCCTTCAGGACGTGCATTGCTTTATCTAACTTATCACTTAAATTATCAAACATATTCTTTACGCTTTAGTTTACAGATACTCTTAGGTATATAGGGTTGCAAAGATAACATTCTGAAAGGGAGTTTCAAAGTGTTCTTTGTGAATTGTAGATGTTTTTCATAGGGTACTTGCAGTAGCCATGTTCTAAAGGCGGTAGGCGGTAAGCAATAGGCAGTAAGCAATAGGCGGTAAGCAATAGGCGGTAGGCGGTAGGAAGTAGACAAATTTAGACTTAGGTGGAATAAACTATATGCATTTCATTAATATGACATACAATATACACGCTATAAACACGCTATATATACGCTATATATACGCTATAAATACACTAATACGTTATATATAATTACCTTATATTTGGCTTCCTTTTTCCTTAGACCTAAAACAACACCCCGAAGGTCTATATAGCACTATTACCAAGTAACTATTCCTATTCTGTTTTGAAAACATTACCACTCCTTTAACATAGGCTTATGCTTATAGAAGCCTTATTGACAAGGGAATGCCGTATATTTATTGAAAGAAAATTATTGCTATGAAAAAGTTAGGATTATTGGCTACACTAAAAGCCAAAACAGGGAAAGAAGACGAAGTTGCCCAATTTATTAAAGGAGCTGTAGACCTTGCCCGACAAGAAAACAAAACCCTTACGTGGTACAGTTTTAAAATAGACAATTCTACATTCGGAATTTTCGATTCTTTTGAAGATGAAGCTGGCCGGGACGCTCATTTAAACGGAGATATTGCAAAAGCATTAATGGAAAATGCAGATCGATTACTTAGTGAAGCTCCAGATATAAAAAAGATTGATATTCTTTCAGCAAAATAGAATAAAACAAATTACATAAAAATTTCAGTTTAATTAAAATCCACCCGTATTCACGGGAATTTATATGAGTAAACAAGCTTTATTACAACCCTACAATATGGGCGATTTACAATTACCCAACCGAGTGATAATGGCACCAATGACAAGAAGTCGTGCCAACAATCCTGAAAAAAAACCAACTCAAGATAAACATGCAATTTATTATAAGCAACGAGCTTCAGCTGGATTAATTATCACAGAAGGATCGCAGGTTTCAGAAAAAGCTGTGGGATATATTCACACACCAGGTATTCATACCGAAGCCCAAGTGGAAGGATGGAAAGAAGTGACACAAGCCGTACATGAAGCCGATGGACAAATTTTTATCCAGCTTTGGCACGTGGGGCGAATTTCGCACCCCGATTTTCATAATGGCGATTTACCGCATGCCCCTTCGGCATTGAATCCGGAGGCGCAATCCTTTACGCCAAACGGGTTTAAAGATACCGTTACTCCTAAAAAAATGACTACTGAAGACATACAGCAAACCATTCAGGATTTTGCCAACGCTGCTAAAAATGCAATGGAAGCCGGTTTTGATGGTGTAGAAATACATTCTAGTAATGGGTATTTGTTTCATCAATTTTTCAATGGAACGTCCAATCATCGAACCGATGATTACGGCGGCAGCATAGAAAACCGTGCTCGTTTTCTGTTTGAAGTATTAGATGCAATGAAAAAAGTAATGCCCGAAAATAGAATCGGCTTACGTATGAATCCATCCCTTCACGGAATTTTTGGAATGACTATGGATGAAGAAACCCTTCCCACTTTTGATTATATGATCAACAAATTAAACGAGTATAATTTGGCGTATTTACACCTTAGTGAACCTTTTAACGATGTAAGTGATGTGCCGTATGCTGAAACTGAAATCGCCAAACGGTACCGCCCTATATATAAAGGCACATTGATGATAAACACCAATTTTGATCAAGAAAAAGGAAATGCTGTTTTGGAACGTGGTGATGCCGATTTGGTTGCCTTTGGAAAACCCTATGTAAGCAACCCCGATTTGGTAGAACGATTTGAAAAAAACATACCCCTTAGTGACTGGGATAAAGACACTTTTTACACACAAGAGAAGAAAGGCTATATTGATTATGAAGCGAAAGCAAGAGAAGAAAGCCTTACTTCATCATAAATTATAAACAAAAAAAAGAAAAACTATGAATGAGCAATTAGAAGGATTAAAAACCATAAACCCAGCAACGGGAGAATTAATACAACGCTATCCGTTTATGACGGATAAACAAGCAGAAGAAGCTGTGCAAAAATGCCATGAAGCTTTTTTAGATTGGAAAACCAAGCCCGTTGAAGAACGCGCCAAGGTAATCAAAGCCATTGGTGAAAGTTTACAAAACCATAAAGAGGAATTGACAAACTTGATGACTCAAGAAATGGGAAAGCTGCTAAAACAAAGTAAACAAGAAGTAGATTTATGCTCTGGTATTTGTGATTACACTGCCGAGAATGGACCGAAAGAATTGGCAGATGACGAACGCGAATTACCTAATGGAGGTAAAGGTGTAATTGCCTACTCCCCTATTGGTGTGGTCTATGGAATACAGCCCTGGAATTTCCCGGCATATCAAGTAATTCGGTATTCTATTGCCAATTTGATGGCAGGGAATGGTGTGTTACTAAAACATGCTGAAATTGCAACTGGATGCGCCGAGTTATTAGAGAAAATTTATACCGATGCTGGACTCCCAAAACACTTATTTACTGTGTTATTAATTAACCACGATCAGTCTGATAAAATTATTGAAAACGATTTAGTGCGCGGAGTTACCCTAACCGGAAGTCCAGAAGCCGGAAAAATTATTGGTAAAAAAGCAGGCGCTAAACTAAAGAAAACTGTCTTAGAACTAGGTAGTAACGATGCCTATCTTGTATTAGAAGATGCCAACATAGACAAGGCTGTGAAACACTGTGTAAATGGTCGCGTGTACAATAATGGAGAAACCTGTGTGGCTGCCAAACGTTTTATAGTAGTAGATAAAGTTTATGAAGAGTTTAAAGAAGCTTTTCTAAAGCGTATGGAAGGTGTGAACCACGGCGATCCCACAGACGAAAACTCTAAGATAGGCCCTATGGCACGAAAAGATTTACGCGACGATTTACATGAACAAGTTACAGAGAGTGTAAAAAAAGGAGCCAAGATATTGTGTGGTGGCGAAATACCAGAAGGCAAAGGATATTATTATCCAGCAACCATATTGGCAAACGTAGAGCCTGGACAACCTGCCTACGACGATGAGCTGTTTGGCCCCGTAGCCTCACTGATTCATGCAAAAGATGCTGAAGATGCGATGCGCATTGCCAATGATAGCCGATTTGGTTTAGGTGGCGGTATTTTTTCAGAAGATACTGATAAAGCGTTTGATCTAGCTAAAAAGCATTTTGATACTGGTATGGTATTTATCAATTCTTTCGGATTGGCACAACCTAATATGCCTTTTGGTGGCGTGAAAAACTCGGGCTACGGACGCGAGCACGGTGGCTTTGGTATAAAAGAGTTTGTAAATGCTAAAGCTGTGATGCAGTTGAATTAGGCTTCAGTACTTCGGTACTTCGGCTCCGCTCAGCAACCTTGACAGGACTGTTAGAGTCGGGGCTTCGATACGTTCTCCACTTCGTGTAATACACTCAGCCACCTTAGATTTGGAACACGATTATTAAAAATAAAATGATTGCTAATCTAAAAAAGAAATTCTATGAATACGATAAATTTAGAACAAGCAGAAAAGATGATTGCAGCGGCGAAAACCAAAGCAAAAGATATGGATACTAAAATGAATATTAGCGTGGTTGATGTCGGTGCTAATCAAGTGGCTTTTGTCCGTATGGAGGGTGCTTGGTTAGGAAGTGCTGACATCGCGCTAAAGAAAGCCAAAACTGCTCGCTTTTTTGATATGAACAGTGGCGAAATTGGTAAACTTTCACAACCAGGGGAGTCACTTTATAATATTGAACACTCAAACGGGGGACTGATATCGTTTCCTGGCGGAATACCTGTTTCCAATAGCGATGGAACTATTATTGGTGCCATTGGCGTAAGCGGCAGTACTGTTGAGGACGATCATACGGTAGCTAAAGCTGGTGCCGAAGCATTATAAAAGCACCTTATTTTAGTAAACAAGACAAAGCGAGCTGTATAGTTCGCTTTTTTTATGTCTTACCGCTAGTATAACTGGTCTGTTCGTTTAGTTTGACACTTATCCCTTTTCCCTTTCATTTAGTTTCGCTCGGGGTTTGTTCGGGATACGGTATATTTTTGGAAAATAACCCCACTCCGTTCCCGAAGGATCCCCGAAGGAAACTCGAACAAAACCTCTAAAAATTAAGGTAAATTATGCATAGATTATCAAACGAATGCAAAAAAATGTAAAAACCATAAACTACCATCACACAGATGTAACAGTAAGCAGACTCGGTCAAGTGTCGTCAAACACCGTCATTTACCGTCAATAAGCTGCAGCTTATTGAGGATTTTGATAGGTTATTGTAACTTGACAAGGTATAGCTAGGAGTAGGCGTAGTAGTCATTGCTTGGCTACTTTAAACCAGACTACTTCCTAGCTTTAATATAGCCCGAAGTTTGCTTTAGGAATATAAAATCTAGTATGGCCTGAACTTAGTAAGTAAAATTAGAAAGTATTAAAATAAGTATATTTGAAATAAGCAAAATATAAACGCAATTGCGTTTATACGCATGTTGTATGCAATAGTCCATTTCGGAACGATTGATCTTTGTACGGCTCAGGCGTGTTGTTATGAGGGGTAAAAAAGGGATAAAGAGTTGCAAACCCGACTTATGGAGGGTTTTGCCCCGAAGCATTTAACGATGGTATCGTAGAGAGTTCACTCTCTGAACGTTGGCACGTTACAAATGCTTAGGTCAAGGTCGTGAAAATTTCTGACAAAGTCAAGTTTTCACGGGGTTGATGCTCTGATTTGTTTTTTACCTGATCTGATTCTTTGCGCCTGCCCCAGTTGCCAACGGTGTTTATTGGTTTTAAACCCCATGGGCCCCTGGGTCGCCAAACAAAGCCAGCGTTGTTGTTTTTTTTGCCGAACTGGCCTACAGTCCCTTTATTTTGTATCTTTCCGGGGGATACAAAAATAAAGCACACAACAATAGTTATAAGTCATAGCCGCTCAATCCCAACGCACCGTCCATGCTACGACTCATACCCCTAACGTTGTGCCTCATTTACAAACTGAACGCTGAATGAAAATATTTCCGACTAATAATTACGAATTTGAACTGACAAAGGAAAGTACAGATGCATTATCGGAATTAGAAAAAAACACTCTGATAACTGACTCACTTGTGTCTGAATGGACTAAAAAAGCGTTTATCGGACAAGTAAACAATAACGGATTTAAAATAATCTCGTCAAAACCTGGTCGAGGAGCTTTTTGTATTTTAAATGGCAAACTGGAGTCGAAAAAAGGAACTCTTGAAATTAGGATTCATAAAGCATTTAGAATAATGTTATCACTTATATATTTATTTCCACTAATCGGATTTACAATAGCATTATTCACAAAGGAAAAAGAGATAATAATTTCATTGATATTTCCGACTTTGATGGCATTGGTCGTTTTTCGATTTGTCTTTACGGAATTAGCATTTAGAATTATTTCAGGAAACGGATTAAAAAAATTGACAGAAATAATCGGAATTAATAAACTAAAAAAAACGAGGCACAACAAAGAACTGAGGTAAAAAACAACTTTTTTATCTATTAATTTTCGACACT
>NZ_CAXBCK010000059.1:0-20968 GCF_963974425.1 uncultured Marixanthomonas sp. | reverse complement strand
ATTTAAAATTAGTAAATTCGAATTAATAACTGTCCTATTTTTAGGGAAGCCTACAGGTGAGTTGTTTAAGTTTTGCCTTAAACCCCTTCCATTTTGACGATTTAACCACTAATTGATATTTCCCTTTTTCTCCCTTCTTATAGGTAGGTACAAAACCAAACCCTAGTACTTGAAAGGTTAAAGGGTTAGGTGTGCCACTTTTCTCTCTGTTTATTGGTAGTTGGAGTTTGTTCCGCAGAAATTTGTAGATACTGTTACCTACTCTTTTTGCCGCCAGTTTACTTCTTACACCACACCACTATACATACACAACAAACGATATATGGCAACATCGCTAAATAAATTATTTTTACCAAAATGAGCTTTTGAAATTTGTACCCGCTATATTTTAAGGGTGTATAACGTTTTATGAGGCCAAAAAAGCCATCCTATACGGTACTATTTCGTTTTGGAAAACAGGTACTGCCCTATCCATACTATTGTAAGGGCCTTGTCGCTTGGCAGTTTATCAAACTAGGCATTGGTACAAGATATGGGCACAAATAAATGAGATATAGAACGACTTTTGTTTTATTTAGGGTTGCGCTAGGTACCCTATTGCCCCCATTTTAAAACGTCTAGATACATGGTGATCTGAGACTCGTCCATGCCATCAATGTTGTTTATATCGTCTATAATCGTTAATAAATGCCTGTTGTTATTACACATTAAGTTAATCTCAATGTTGTACTTACCCGAGGTAATAGCCAAAAAACTAACTTCAGATAGTTTTGATATTTTGGTAAGTGCATTTTTCATCTTTGAGGCTGGTTTAATAGACAACATAACTCTCACATAGGAGTTTAATCCCAATTTTTCTGGCTCCGCACGACCGATTATTCGAAGTATTTTTTCATCAACTATTCTATTATACCTATTTCTAATAGTGCTAACCGCCACATTTAAATCGTCAGAAATCTCCGTAAAAGATTTTCTGCCGTCCTGTTGAAGGTGCTTTATTATTTTATAATCCAACTCATCGAGCTGTGCTTCCATTTGTGGCCCTTCCATTTTAAGTCTTTCCATATCTGTAATCGTTTTATTATAATTAATCACCTAACATAATTACCTACGAAATTAGCTTTTTATAATTCAAATAAAAGCTTAATGCATCGCGCTTTTATTTTTCACTTCTAAATATTGTTTTTTTCCTATACCCTCATTTCCTATAAATATAAGAGTTAACGCACCATTAATAATAGGAATTTAACGCCTTCTTATATTTTGGAGTTATGGCAAATATCGCAAAAAAACACAGTTGTTTGAAATATTTTGCAAAAAAGATATGTATTTACGAAAAATAATACATAATATTGCTGTGATAATGATAAAAAAACAACCCTTAAATTACTAAATATGAAAAAAAAGTCCTCTAAAATTATCATATGTATAATGGTATTTTTTACATTTTTTACTACCTCGAATGGATATAGCCAAGACGGAAAAGAAGCACCTCAATACCAAGGCCTACAATTGAAAGTAAATGACAATTGGAAATTAAATTTTTCTGGTCAGATTAATGCGTATTACGTGTATACCGCTCAGAAGGAAGATAAAGAAAATGGAGTTGAAAAGGAGGGCTTTCATTCGATACAGAATGGAATTAACCAAGCCACTATTGCTTTTAATCCTGTTTACTCCATGGAAAATGGGATGACTGTTTCGGGAACGTTCGATTTAGCTTTTGGTCTTACTAATCACGGGGTAGACTCATCTGCACCAGCTGTGACCGGGTTTGGATACTCATCGGTTGATATTCGTCAAGCTTTTATAAAAGTATCTACCTTGGAGGCTGGTTCTTTTCTTATTGGTAAAACTTTTGGGGGCTTTGGTTTAGATGCTTTACTTCATGATGTAAGTGTTTTAGGAATTGGAGCTAATTACTCGTATGATAATCCACAAAACACTACCTTAGCCGGGATTGGATACGGTTATATATTTGCAGATAAAATCGCACAAATTAATTACACTACCCCTACTATTTTCAACGGAACATCTCGTTTAACAGTGGGCGTGTATGAGCCATTTGCTACTTCAGATTTTAACGGTTCTTTTGGTGATGCCTTTGGTGTGACCGACAACCCGAATGGTTTAGGGTATCAAGGTAAGTTTGTATTTAATAAAAGCTTTAAAAAATTGAATGTATATGTCAGTAGTTCATTTATTTCTCAAGAAGTATCTGATAACCAACAAGATTTAGACCTTAACGGGTTTGGCGTAGATGCATTTTTAAAAATGGATTATGGCGGGTTCGCACTATCTGGCTATTACTATACAGCCGATGGTATAGGTGATGCCGGTATTATGTTTGGCCCTGTTATTACTGTAGATTCGGTAGTTAAAACGATTAAAACAGATGGGTATTATGGGCAACTAACCTATACCTTACCTACCTATCCAGTTACCTTAGGAATGCATTATGGCGCTAGTAGGGTTAAAGATAAAATTACAGACAATGGTTTAGCGTATAGCGATAGTGCTACTAGATTTACCAATAGTGTATCGTATGCCATAAACGCTAACCTCGTGTTAAAAACGGAGTATACGATTCAAGGCAGACATAAGGTTTTTGCCCCAGAAGCTAATGTATTTTCACTAGGTGGTTACTTCCTATTTTAAAAAAGTTAAAGAAGTAGTCGCATAATAACCTGAGTGTATTATAACCAATACTAACAGTTTTACAATATGAACAATAACAACGATCTTCAAAAAAGAAAAGAGATGGCCATTGCAGCGGGTCAGAAAAACTTATTTCCACGTTACATAGACAAGGCTAAAAATGCTGAAATATGGGATGTAGAAGGAGCTCGTTATATTGATTTTTGTGCTGGTATTGCGGTAACCAATGTGGGTCATTGTCATCCTAAACTTATGGCCGCTGTGCAGCAACAACTACGTAATTTTACACATTCGTGTGTTATGATTAACCCTTATGAATCTGCTGTAGTATTAGCTGAAAAACTAAATGAATTAGTACCTATCACACATGCCAAAACTGTTTTTTTAAACAGTGGTGCTGAAGCCGTAGAAAATGCTATTAAAATAGCTAAAGCCTATACAAAGCGGTCTAGTATTATTTCATTTGTTGGTGCATTTCATGGTAGAACACATATGTGTTTAGGGTTAACGGGAACATACAAACCCTATAAAGAAGGCTTTGGCCCTTTTCCTACCGGAATCTATCACATTCCCTTTCCAAATAAAAACTATGGAATAACAGTTGAAGATTCTTTAAATAAACTTAAAAGCCTTTTTAAAACGACCGTTGATCCTTCTGAGATTGCAGCTATACTTATAGAACCTGTACAAGGAGAAGGTGGTTTTCACATTGCTCCTAACACGTTTATTCAGGAATTAAGAGCACTATGTAACCTGTATGGCATTCTACTTATATGTGATGAAATTCAGACTGGATTTGCTCGTACGGGTGTTTTTTTTGCAGTAGAACACAGCCAGGTAGAGCCAGACCTTATAACGATTGGTAAAGGTTTGGCTAATGGCATTCCCCTATCTGCAGTAGTTGGAAAAGAAGAGGTGATGGATGCGGCAAAAAGTCTGGGAGGAACTTTTGGAGGTTCGCCTATAGGGTGTCAATCTGCACTTGCAGTTATCGACATCATAAATGAAGAAAACCTTTGTGAACGCGCCTTTGAAATAGGGAAAATATGTGTTGATCATCTTAATAAACTGAAAGACCGATACCCTGAAAAAATTGCTTGTGTTAGAAACTTGGGGGCTATGATTGCTATAGAACTTGTACACAATGGCAGTTTTGAACAAGCAGATGGTGCCAGTACTAAAAAAATAATTGAACATGCATCCAACCGTGGTTTGCTCCTTCTTTCCTGTGGGATGGAGGGCAATATAATTAGGTTACTACCTCCCTTAACCATAGAATATGAGACCTTACATGAAGGGCTTACTATTCTTACTAAAACAATAACAGAATTGTTTTCAACTTAAAATTTATAAATTTTTTACTAATTAAAATTTTTAACATCATGAAAAAAAATCAAAAAATGAAACTATCAAAAATAAAAACTTCTTTGTTTAAAGCAACGACCCATACTGGTGTATTGCTATTGCTTTTATTTTTTAGTGCATCGCTAAGTGCGCAGCAAACCACCATGGATAAAATACAGAAAGATGCACCTTCTAATTGGGGAAAATGGGGCCCAGAAGATAAGATTGGAGGTTTAAATTATCTAGATGACGCGCAAACATTAAGAGGTATACAAGAAGTTAAAACAGGAAAGCGTTTTACCTTACAATTACCCATGACCCACGGTGTTGGTCCTGTTTTTCCAGGACGTCTGCCTGTAGAGCACTTTATGTCTCAAGATGAAAGCACATTTGCTAGTGGGAAAAAAGACATTTTACCAGGAGGTATGAAATACTCTGACGATGTTGTATACATGTATTTACAAGGAACCTCTCACGTAGATGCCCTTGGGCACGCTTGGTATGGCAATCAAATTTATGGAGGAAAATCTGCTAACAACACTGTAGATGGACATAGCTTTGTTGGTGTTGGCGAATTGGCAGAAAAAGGAATTACAGGTAGAGGTATCCTTATCGATGTAGGAGTTGCTTTAGGCGATGCTAACGGAAGATTAGCCCCTAATACATGCATCACTTTAGATGATATTAAGGCAGTTGCAAAGAAACAAGGTGTAACTATTGAAAAAAGAGATATTCTAGTAATCCGTACAGGTTCTATGGGACGTTTCTATGACGAAGAGGATCATAAAAATTGGGAAGCTTCTACAGAGCCTGGCTTATGTTATAGTAAAGAACTAGTACAATGGATAGCAGATATGGAAATCCCTGTAATAGCTTCTGATAATTTAGCGGTTGAAAAATCTTTTCAAGAAATTGATGGCGAACAAGCTGTAATCCCTTTACATGGAGCTTTAATACGTGATTTAGGAGTAGTATTAACAGAAATCTACTGGCTAGAAGACCTATCTGAAGATTGCAAGAAAGACAAGAAATATACCTTCTTTTTTAGTGCAGCGCCTTTAAAGATGAAAAAAGGTTCTGGTTCACCTGTTAACCCAATTGTAATAAAATAAATAAACATAGATATTATGAGTGTAGCAAAATTTAAATCGGCACACGAAGTTGCAGTGGGCCGAGAATCAATACAAGAGTTAAAAGACTACATGAATAAACTGGGTATGAACAATCCCTTTATCGTAACAGATAAAGGGATTCGAAACTCAGGAACTCTTGAAATTGTAACCTCTTTATTAGAAGATAATACCTTTACTATATATGATCATGTGGCTCCTGAACCAGAAATGGTCATTGTAGAGGCCTGTAAAAAAGCATTCTTAAACTCAAAACACGATGGTATTATAGCTGTTGGTGGGGGTAGTGTCTTAGATACCGCTAAAATCATGGCGGTCTATGCTGAATATGATGGCCCTTTGGCCAGTCTGTTTGGTGAAGACAAAGTTCCGGGAAGAAACACCCCAATAATCGTTATTCCTACAACCGCAGGAACAGGATCTGAAGTTACTAATATTGGTATCCTCTCCGATACACAAGCTCAAGTTAAAAAAGGGATTGTTAGTAATCATTTACTTGTAGACGTTGCTTTAGTAGATCCGATAATGACTCTTAGTTGTCCTAAAAAAATAACTGCCGCCAGTGGCATAGATGCGCTCGTACATGCCATTGAGGCCTATTTGTCTACTCATTCAAATGAGATAACAGACGCGCTCTCGCTTAAAGCCATGAAGCTTATAATTAACAGTTTGCCAAAAGCATATGCGCAACCAAGCAACATAGATGCTAGAGAAGATATGGCTATGGGTAGTTTGTTAGCAGGAATGGCCTTTGGCAATGCAGGAGTAGGTGCTGTTCACGCCCTAGCCTATCCATTAGGCGGAAGGTTTCATATATCTCACGGGGTTAGTAATTCGCTATTGCTACCCTATGTAATGGAATGGAATAAAATGGCATGTGTTGAACGTTTTAGAGATATTGCTGAAGCCTTTGACGAAAATCTAGTTGACAAAACGAATGAACAGGCAGCCGATTTGGTGATTACACGTCTTCATAAAATTTGTAGCGATGTTGAGATTCCTCAAAAAATAAGTTCGTTTGATATTCCTGAATCTATTTTGCCCGAATTAGCGGCAGATGCGATACAGATAGATCGTTTGTTACGAAATAACCCGAGACAATTATCTGAACAAGATATTTTAGCAATCTACAAATCTGCCTATTAACAAGTAAAACAGCTTGTACATAACGCTGTGTAAATTGTTTGATACAATTAAAAATAAAAACATAGAAATGAATCGTTGGAAAAATCATGTAAATGGAGAAGAAGCTCCATTTATTCCCCTAGGACCTTTCAAATTACGTTTGCCTTTCATCCATTATCGCTTTGAGTTACCTGATTTTTTTCAAGGACTTTTAATGTGTGCGGTTGATTTGGCTGCTATCCCTCTTATGGTAGACCTATTAGATATGCCATTTGAAGCCGCTATCGCAATTGTAATGCTAAATGGTTTATTATACTTAACACATCATTTACTGGGAGACCCTGTTGTTCCCGGTTGGATTACACCAGCCATCCCGTTGCTAATAGCTTATGTAGAGCTATTTCCTGTGGGCCCCGATAGGGTTCATGCATTAATATCTTTTCAAATGACCCTCGGTATATTGGCGGTTGTTTTAGGGTCGACACGCTTGGCTTCTAAGGTTGTTCAAATTATTCCGCAGGCGATAAAATCTGGTGTTATCCTCGGTGCGGGTATTGCAGCAATTATGGTTGTTTTTAAGGAAGGAGGCCGTTTTGATTTATTTCCGTTGTCAATTAGTATTGCTGTAGGAATCGCATTTTATTTAATTTTTTCTAAACACTTTGCAAAATTAACTGCGAAGCGTCCCTTTTGGAGGAACATTGGTAATTTAGGTATTTTCCCGATCATTATTTTAGCGGTGGTAATTGCTCCATTATTAAATGAAGCGCCCTGGCCAACTATTGAATGGGGTATTACCCAGCCAAATTTTTCACTCATGTTTAGTGAGTATACCGTTTTTGGTGTAGGGCTTCCCCCGCTTAGCATGTTTCTTACCTCCATACCAACAGCTTTTGCTGCCTATATCGTTTTGTTTGGTGATGTGCTTCAAAGTAAAGCTATACTAGAAGAAGCCGATGAAATTAGAGCAGACGAAAAGATTGATTATGATGCCAATCGAGCTCATTTAATTTTTGGAGGTCGTAATATGCTCATGAGCATTTTTGGTCCTGATATCACCATGTCTGGTCCGCTTTGGTCGGCAATGCATATTGTAATTATTGAACGCTATAAAAAGGGAAAAAAATCAATGACCTCCATCTTTGGTGGATCTGGTTCATTTCGGTGGGGTACCAACGTGGGACTCTTGTTCTTACCTATCGTTAGTTTGGTGAAACCTATTTTAGGGATAGCACTAGCCTTAACACTATTAATTCAAGGTTTTGTTAGTTTTAGAATTGGAGTAATGGAAGCCAAGAGTAAAAAAGATTTAGGTATCGCCGGTGTAATAGCAGGAGTTCTAGTTACAAAAGGCGCTACTTGGGCTTTTGTTGCGGGAATTTTACTAACCTTTTTAATTTATGGGATTGATTTTTTTAAAGAACAAGAAAAAGATTTATAAAAAAAAGTAGTAAAAAAAAAAGAAGGAAATAATGAAAATAGATATAAAAAACGCAATAGAAAATCAATGTAATGGTTTGCTGCGTACTAAGTCTTTTATTAATGGAGTTTGGGTGTCTTCGGAAAATGAATCTACATTTGAAGTTACCAACCCTTTTGACAATTCTGTTATTGCTAATGTTGCGAATTTGGGAGGCTCAGAAACTAAAAAAGCCATCGATAGTGCGAACGAGGCTTTTAAAACTTGGAGTAAAACTACGGCTGAAGAGCGTTCTAGGCTATTAAAAAAACTGTATCAACTACAGTTGGATCATATAGAAGAATTAGCACAGCTATTAACTCTAGAGCAAGGTAAACCTTTAGTTGAATCGAGAGGTGAAATAAAATACGGAGCCTCATTTATAGAGTGGTTTGCCGAAGAAGCCAAGAGAACATATGGAGATACGATTCCTTCTCATGGTCATGATAAACGAATTATAACACTTAAACAAGCTGTTGGTGTTGTTGCAGCTATTACACCTTGGAATTTTCCAAATGCCATGATAACACGTAAAATTGCCCCAGCTCTTGCCGCCGGATGTACCGTTGTTATTAAGCCTGCCCATCAAACCCCATTATCTGCCTTAGCATTGGCCGCGTTGGTTGAGAAAGCTGGATTTCCTAAAGGAGTTTTTAACGTGATAACTTCAGATACAGCCAAAGAAATAGGTGATGAACTTACAGCTAACCCTATAGTGCGTAAACTGTCTTTTACTGGATCTACTAAGGTTGGGAAAACACTTATGCGTCAATGTTCCGATACAGTGAAAAAAGTTTCCATGGAACTGGGTGGAAATGCGCCTTTTATTGTATTTGAAGATGCCAATATTGATAATGCTGTACGTGGTGCAATCGCTTCAAAATACAGAAATGCAGGTCAGACTTGTGTTTGTACAAATAGAATTTTTGTTCATGATAACGTATACCAAACCTTTGTCGATAAGTTTACAGTTGCTGTTAACAAATTAAAAATGGGGTCGGGCTTGGACGAAGAAACAGCCATAGGCCCCTTAATAAATAGCGATGCCGTAACGTTTATTGATGGTTTGGTTAAAAATGCTGTAGGTGAAGGTGCTAAATTAATTACCGGGGGTGAAAAAATTGCCGATAAGGAAAACTTTTATCCTCCTACTATTTTAACTAACGTTACTAATAGTATGGAAATATGTAGAAATGAAATATTTGGATCCATAGCTCCTATAATAAGGTTTAAGGACGAAGCTGAAGTAGTTAAAATGGCTAATGATACACCTTATGGTTTAGCATCTTATTTCTATTCGAATGACTACGCTAAAATATGGAGGGTTTCCGAGGGCTTAGAATACGGTATGGTAGGTATAAATACAGGTATGATATCTACAACAGTAGCCCCATTTGGAGGTATTAAAGAAAGTGGAAATGGTCGTGAAGGATCTAAATATGGTATGGATGAGTATTTAGAAATAAAGTATGTATGTATTGGTGGTGTTTTATAAACTATGACCGTATATTAATTTTTAACGGTACTTAAATAATAGTTCCCCTACTTGAACCTGTTTTACAATGGCCCTATAGGAGAATGTCACTGGAGGAAGAACAAAAACTGAAATATGGAGGTGATTGTTCTGCCCCCAGGGCTGTTGTTCTCATCGAGAATAAGGAACAAGCCGTAGGCATTGCTAAACGCATCATCAACAAAAGAGCAACGCCATACGTTTACCTAAAGGAGAACCGTTTTTGTTGTATTACTAGGTGGAACACCTAATCCAAAGGTTTTTAGGGGAATTTCGAGAAAAAAAAACAAACAGAAATCCTATTTTATTCAAACTTATTTTTAATGTTTTCTAAACATAAGTTATGAATACTTCCTATGTGGCTATGCGCTTTTGAAGCCTCTCCTTTATAGGTTCCAGATACTACTTCTGCTCCTACTTGTTGATATGCTTCTCTAAAAGACATTCCATCTGCCACCAGATTATTAATACTATCTACGGTAAATAAGTATTTATATTTTTCATCCGTTACATTGATGTCATGAACCTCCATTTGTTTGATGGAAAAATTAAAAATTTCTAACATCGTTTTAAGTTCTTCAAAAGCGGCAATCATATTCTCTTTTAATAGCTGAAAGTCTCTATGATACCCACTTGGTAAGTTATTGGTAATTAAAATCATTTCAGATTGTAAGGCTTGTATTTTATTGCATTTTCCTCTTATCAGTTCGAAAACATCTGGGTTTTTCTTGTGCGGCATAATACTGCTCCCGGTAGTCAGTTCATCTGGAAAAGAAATAAATCCGAAGTTTTGACTCATATACAAACAAATATCCATCGCAAATCTAGACAGGGTATTTGCCAGACCGACAAACGCAGCGGCAATAGTCCGCTCGTTTTTACCTCTGCCCAACTGTGCAGCAACCACATTATATTTTAAGGTAGCAAAGCCCATCTCTTTGGTGGTATATGCTCTATCAATAGGAAAAGAGCTTCCGTATCCTGCTGCAGATCCCAACGGATTTTGATCTACTGTTTTTAAGGCGGCATTTAGCATGTACACATCATCTACCAAAAGTTCTGCATACGCAGAAAACCATAAACCGAAAGAGGAAGGCATGGCTACTTGTAAATGTGTGTAGCCCGGTAGCACTTGGTTTTTATGCGTTTCTGCTAAGGCTAAAAGCGTATCGAAAAACGTTTTCGTTTTATCTTTTATTGTCAGCAAATTATCTTTGTAATACAGATGGAGGGCTACTAACACTTGGTCGTTTCTTGATCGTGCCGTATGTATTTTCTTCCCTACGTCACCGTATTTTTTTGTTAGTTCGAATTCAATTTTAGAATGTACATCCTCAAAACTCGCTTCTATAACAAAGGTATTGTTTTCAATTTCGGTTTGTAATTCTTGTAAGCCTTCTACTAACTGGGCTAATTCAGTTGCATTAATAATCTTAATTTTGTGCAACATTTTGGCATGTGCAATAGATGCTTGTACGTCATATTTAGCAATATGCATATCGATTTTCCTATCGTTTCCAACCGTAAATTGTTCAATTTTTTTGTCTATAGCTATTCCTTTATCCCAAAGTTTCATTTGTGTTCTTTTTATACTGTTGATTATTTTACTTTTTTATACTATAACTTTATTCAGTAAATCGATGTATATTTTTATTCCTTCCTTAATTTCGTGAATGTAAATAAATTCATCTGCTGAATGAGATCGTGCACTATCACCAGGCCCTAACTTTAAAGATGGGCAGGTTAAGGTTGCTTGATCTGATAAGGTTGGTGAGCCATAGGTTTTTCTTCCTAAAGCAATTCCGGCTTGCACCAATTCATGTTCGATAGGAATAGATGAGGAATTTAATTTTAATCCTCTTGGGGTAATTTTATCACAAGGAGCATGTTCTTGCAGGATGGCAACAATATCTTGATTGGAGTACCTATCGTTTACTCGTACATCGATCACCAGTTTTACATGTGCAGGCACGGCGTTGTGTTGTTTTCCGGCATGGATTTGTGTAACGGTCATTTTTACATCTCCTAACGTATCTGAAGTCTTTTCAAACTTGAAATCTTGAAACCATTTTAAAACAGGAATGGTATTATAAATCGCGTTATTTGAATTTATATGAGCCGCATGACTGGGTCTTCCTTTTACTTCGGCATCAAAAACAACTAGGCCTTTTTCAGCTACGGCTACGTTCATTAATGTTGGCTCTCCAACGATAGCAACCTCAATTTTAGGAATAATAGGCAACATACTATTTAATCCATTATCCCCACTATTTTCTTCTTCTGCAGAAGCGACTATAACCAAATTATATTTTAAGTTTTTATGGTTATAAAAATGAGTAAATACCGCCATTAAAGACACTAAACAGCCCCCAGCATCATTACTTCCTAATCCATATAGTTTTTCACCTTCTACAATCGATTTTAAAGGATCTTTTGTGTATCCGTTATTTGGTTTCACTGTATCGTGGTGTGAGTTTAATAATACTGTTGGTTTGGAAGCATCAAAATGTTTATTGACTGCCCACACGTTGTGCCTATTTCTTTTATATGTAATCGTATGATCTACAAACCATTTTTCTATAAGCAAGGCCGTTTCCCCCTCTTCTCCTGAAAAAGAGGGTGTTTCTATTAGTTGTTTTAATAGCTCTATTGCTTCTCCTGTTAGTTCTTGTAGCGTTTTCATGAGTTTGCTATGCTTGTGCATTTTACATTTTTATTAGAAAGCATTTTCGGGGTTCCTATACAGACTTTTTGAACTTTTTGCTCTATAGCATGAAAGCAGTTATTGAGTTTAGGTAGCATCCCGTCTGCAATAATTTGATTGTCTAACAATCTTTTATACTCGTTACGATTTATTTTTTCAATCACCGAATCCGCCTTGTTTACATCTAATAACACCCCGTTTTTTTCAAAACAGTAATACAATTCTGTGTGGTATTTTTCTGCAAAAGCAATGGCTAATTCCGAAGCAATAGTATCTGCATTGGTGTTTAATAATTGTCCCTTTTCGTTATGTGTAATTGCTGAAAAAACGGGAGTTACCCCAGCATCTAACAACACTTCTAAAATTGAGGTATTTACCTTTATCACATCGCCTACAAAACCATAATCAAGATCTTTCACTTCTCTTTGTTTTGAGACAATCGTATTTCCATCTGCTCCAGTAAATCCAACTGATTTACAACCTTTTTGTTGAAGGGATGCAATGATATTTTTATTAATTTTCCCAGCATATACCATTGTAATGATATCTAAGGTCTCCGCATTGGTAACCCTTCGGCCATCCACAATAGTAACTTCCATCTGCATCTTTTTCGATACGTTGGTTACTATTTTACCACCACCGTGTACGAGTATTTTAGGGCCTTTAACAGTACAAAAAACGTTCAAAAATTCCTGTAAAGAAGTGGCATCGTCTATACTATTCCCTCCTATTTTTATTACTTTTAGTGTTTTCATGATGCGCTATTTTCTAACAGTTTTTTCAATACAATTTGTGCCGCGAAGGTTCTGTTATTGGTTTGATGTATGACCAACGAACGATCACTATCTAGCACCGCATCTGCTACAACAACGTTTCTTCTTACCGGCAAACAATGCATAAACTTAGCTTTTCCCAACTTTTCTTTTGTAATCATCCATTTTGGATCCTGAGACGTAACTTTTCCATACGCTTTATAATTACTCCAGTTTTTAGTGTACACAAAATCGGCATCTTGTAAGGCTTCTTCTTGATTATGGTTAATTGAAGTGTTTTTAGTGATTGCCGGATTTAATTCATACCCTTCTGGATGTGTAATTGAGAAGTCAACATCGAGTTCCTGCATCATGTGTACAAATGAATTAGCTACGGCATGGGGTAATGCTTTTGGATGTGGTGCCCACGACAAGACAACTTTTGGTTTCTTTTTAGTTTTTAACTCTTCTATAGTAATTGCATCCGTTAACGCCTGTAGCGGATGTGCTGTAGCGCTTTCCATATTTACTATAGGCACCGTAGCATATTTTATAAAACTGTTCATTACAAATTCCGATTCGTCTTGTTCTTTATTTTCTAACTTCGGAAATGCTCTAACAGCAATCACATCTGCATATTGAGAAATAACCTGAGCAGCTTCTTTTACATGTTCAGACGTATTTAAGTTCATAATCGTACCCTCTTCAAACTCCAACTCCCACGCATCACTTACATGTAATACCGTCACTTGCATTCCTAGATTTTTAGCTGCCTTTTCTGTACTTAATCGCGTTCGTAAGCTTGCATTAAAGAATACCATTACTAAGGTTTTGCGCTGCCCTAGTTTTTCAAATTGATACGGATTTTCTTTTAATTTAATAGCCTCTTGAATGGTATCAGCAATGCTATCCAAATCGTTAATACCTGTATATTTTTTCATACTATAGTTCTTTTTTTAAAGCATCAATCAATAAATCGATGTGTTTTTTTTGAAGGGTTAATGGTGGAAGAATTCTTAATACATTTGGGTTTTTGGCACTTCCCGTAACTATGTTGTGCGTAAAAATTAATTTTTTACGTACTTCAGCTATGGGAAAGTCAAATTCCAAACCTAACATTAAACCTCTGCCTTTTATGGTTTTTATTTTAGGCAGCCCTTGTATTTGTTCCATAAAATACGCCGAAATAGCTGATGCATTTTTCAATAGATTTTCATTTTCAATTACATCTAAAACGGAAATACACGCTGCACAGGCTACATGATTTCCACCAAATGTTGTTCCTAGCAAACCAAAAGAAGCTTTTATATTTGGGTGAATTAAAATTCCACCTATAGGAAATCCATTCCCCATTCCTTTCGCCATAGATATAATGTCTGGTGCTATATTGTGTTTTTGAAAAGCAAAGAAATCTCCCGTTCTTCCAAAACCAGACTGTACTTCATCTACAATAAACAAGGTGTTGTACTTTTTGCACAAAGCATCAAGCCCTTGGTAAAAGGCTGTAGTGCTTTCGTCTAACCCGCCCACACCTTGAATAATTTCTATTATTACAGCGCATACATCATTTTTCTGCAATGCATTTTCAACGGCTTCAATATTTCCTAATTCAAAAAAAGCAACGTCATGTTGTGCATTTATAGGGGCTATAATTGTAGGGTTGTCGGTTGCAGCAACGGCTGCCGATGTTCGGCCATGAAAGCCGTTTTTACATGCAAGTACTTTCTTTCTATTAGTATGAAAAGAGGCTAATTTTAATGCATTTTCATTCGCTTCTGCTCCTGAATTGCATAAAAACAATTGATACCCGTCACAGCCTGAAGCATTATTTAACTTAGAGCTTACTACGTTTTGTAAAGGGTTTTTAATAGCATTGCTATAAAACCCAATAGCTTTTAGCTGTTTGGTAATAGCTTCTACATACTCCGGATGAGAATGACCAATTGAAATAACCGCATGCCCTCCATACAGATCTAAATATTCGATATTTTTATCGTCATAAACATAAACATCTTCTGCTTTCACAGGGGTGATATCAAATAGTGGATATACATTAAATAAACTCATGATTTTTTAAATTGTTTGTTCTACTAAAAATAATTTGCTTTTAATTGCAGTCCTTCTACTTCTTCAAAGCCATTCATCAAATTCATATTCTGTACTGCTTGTCCTGAAGCTCCTTTTAATAAATTATCAATAGCACTTACTACTAATAATTTATTGTTGTGCTTCTGTAGATGAAGCAAACATTTGTTTGTATTTACTACTTGTTTTAAATGAATTTCTTCATCGGATACATATGTGAATTTTGAATCGTTATAAAACGCTTTATACATCGCCTTTGCCTCATCTAAAGTGCCCTCATACTTTGTGTATGCAGTTGCATAAATCCCTCTTGAAAAATCACCTCTATTCGGTATAAACATGATATCTGAATCATAGTTACCATGTAGTTGATTCAGGGTTTGATTCACTTCAGCTACATGTTGGTGTGTGAAAGCTTTATAGGTTGAAAAGTTATTATCTCTCCAAGTAAAGTGCGTAGTTTTAGATAAGGAAGTACCCGCACCTGTAGCACCCGTTACAGCATTTACATGTACATCGTCCTTTACTAAACCATGCTTTGCTAAAGGCAGTAAGGCTAACTGAATGGCTGTAGCAAAACAACCCGGATTGGCTATATAATTGGCCTTTACTATAGTTTCCTTTTGTAATTCAGGTAAACCATATACAAAGTCTTTATTTTCAAAACCCTCATTGGCAACCAATCTAAAATCATTTCCTAAATCAATGATTTTTGTCACCTTAGAAAAGGTGTGTTTTTTAAGTATTTTTTTTGAATTACCATGACCTAAACACAGAAATAAAACATCTACCTCTGGGTTTATCTCTTTCGTAAAAAACATATTTGTTGTCCCCACTAAATCTTGGTGTATCGTATTAATTTTTTTTCCGAAGTTAGAGGTACTATAGACAAAGTTTAATTCCACTTTTGGGTGGTGAATTAACAATCGAATAAGCTCCCCTGCTGTATATCCCGCTCCTCCAATGATTCCTACTTGTAACATATTTATGAATTTACTTGGTTGAATATTTTATTTTGATTGCTATAAATTTTGATAAAACCTTTGGCCTCATCTGCTGTCCAACCCAGATTCATTTCGCCGTAGCTTCCAAATTCAGCATTCATTAAATCATTATTAGATGTCACACCATCTACTGTAAAGTGATACGGTTTTAGGGTTACGGCTACATCCCCAGAAACATGAGTTTGACTGCTTTCTAAAAAAGCTTCCATATTTCTCATTACTGGATCTAAATAGATACCCTCATGCACATGTGTACCATACCAAGTAGCTACATACTCTTTGTGCTGTAACTGCCATTTAGTAAGGGTATGTTTTTCCAATACATGATGTGCTTTAATAAGTACCGTTGCAGCAGCAGCTTCAAAACCTACCCGGCCTTTAATACCTATAATGGTATCTCCTACGTGAATATCTCTTCCTATGGCAAAAGCAGAAGCCCTCTTGTTTAAAAGTTGGATGTTAACTTCTGGACTGTTTTTAACCCCGTTAAAGGCTATACATTCCCCTTTTTGAAAGGTAAGCGTCACTTTTTCTTCATCCTCCCTATCTTTTTTCAATTGAGAAGGAAAAGCTGATTCTGGTAATGGCGTGTTAGATGTCAAGGTTTCATCTCCGCCAACGCTTGTTCCCCACAGTCCTTTATTAATAGAGTATTTTGACTTTTCCCAAGATTTGTCTATCCCGTTTTTAACTAAGTAATCTATCTCTTCTTGCCTAGAAAGTTTAGCATCCCTTATTGGGGTTATAATTTGTATATCGGGTGCCAACACTTGAAAAATCATATCAAAACGCACTTGGTCATTGCCAGCTCCAGTACTACCGTGAGCAATGTATTTAGCGTCTATACGTTTTGCATACTCAATAATTTCGATGGCTTGTACCATACGTTCAGCACTTACAGATAAGGGATAGGTGTTGTTTTTTAGAACATTCCCATAAATAAGGTACTTAACCACCTTTTGATAAAATGTTGACACAGCATCAATATTTTTATAGCTAGTAGCCCCCATTTTATAGGCATTTGCTCTAATAGTATCAATATCATGTACTGTAAAGCCACCTGTATTAACGCTTACAGCGTGTACGTCAAATTTTTTATCCTTTGACAAAAGTACCGTGCAATACGAGGTGTCTAATCCACCGCTATACGCAATGACTAATTTTTTTGAAGTTTTCATTTTGATTTATTTTTATGTTGAAACACTGTTTCCTTAATGCTTTTTAGCCTTACAAAGACATTCTCTTTTACTTTTTTAGATGTAGACTCATTTTTAGATTTTGGATCATACAGCATACCTGTACACAAACACATTTTTTGATTGGTACGTTGCAATATGTCGTAGTTTTGGCAGGTTTTACAACCGTTCCAGAAAGCTTGATTATCTGTTAATTCAGAAAATGTAACGGGTTTGTATCCTAACTCGCTATTCATTTTTAAAACTGCTAATCCGGTTGTAATACTGAATATTTTGGAGTCGGGAAATTTAGCTCTAGAATGATTGAAAGCCATCTTTTTAATTTTCTTTGCCAACCCCCTTCCTCTAAAGTCGGGATGAACAATTAAGCCAGAGTTTGCCACAAACTTATTGTGGCCCCAAGATTCGATATAACAAAACCCTGCAAATTTGTCGTCTTCTAATGCAATAATCGCATTCCCAATTTCAATTTTAGAAATGATGTATTCTGGCGTTCTTTTAGCAATTCCTGTACCTCTAACACTAGCAGATTCGGCAATGGTATTGCAAATAATTTCCGCATATAAACTATGCGACTTATCAGTAATAACAATTTTCATTGTTTTATAGATTAAATGATTTTAGGAAAAAAAATAGTTGTGTGGAAAGAAGAACCGGACTCACCTAAGTTCCATAAAGTTAGCTATCACCCAAAGGGCGACGGCGGAAAAATTTGCATATAACAGCTGCGCTATTCGATTGAATACCGTTCTGTAAGAATAATATGAAGTTGAAATTGTACAAAAAATAAAAAATAAAAGTTACGTATATAGAAGTTTTTGTTTACTTAGCAGCGACAGCGTAAGCGAACAAATGCACTAGCAATAGTGCTACGTATTTTATTTTTTAAAAGTATCACCCTACAAAAGTAGGATTTTTTTTAAACTGTTTCCCTTTTATTTGAAGTTTTTACAATTAGCTACTTCATTTTTATCTTTTTTATTACCATCATAATCACCTCATCTTCTGCTTCTTTTCTACTTCTTCAAGTAAAATACGCTGTTCAAAAAGTAATTTATTTTGTTGTATTTGATTATTAATCTGGTTTCCCTGAAACAGCGTTACCGAGCTGCTCACTCCAACATTTGTACTATGAATTTGGTCTGAAACATAGTCACTAGTAATTGGGTCTATCGTATTTCCGTTAGAAAAATTTTGAGAAGCACTACCAAAAAGGTTCGGTAATCTTGAAGATTTAGCTTTACTATAATCTACTTCTGCAAGGTTTTTATCTAATGCAGCATCTTTTACCGTAATATTGTTCGCTAAAGCATAGTCAATGCTTTCCTGCAATGTCCATATTTTTGTAGTTCCCTTATCTGAAATTTCTTGTGCAAAAGAAATTTGCATACTTAACAAACTTGCTATGATTACATATAATTTCATTTTAATGTCTTTTTGTTTTACACCTCAAAGGTGAAGCTATATGCTACCTTATAAAACAGTAATAGACGTTTGGGGGTATTACCTATACGAAAGCCATTATTATATCGACGAGATTTTTATAGCATTGATTAAAGTGATTATCCGTGACTGGTTTTCTTTATTATAAAAGGTTTCCCTTCACTTACTAATCGAATCAGGAGCCGGTAACATTAAATAAATAGTAAGTTGATAAATTAAAGCAAGCAGCATATGAGCGAACCAATAATTCACATTTTATTAATTCAGATTCATTGTTTCCTTGACAACATCAAGTTATCTTTGTAAAAAAAAGTATGATCATCGTTATTTTTGTTTTGCTTCTTTGGTATGGGGGTCTGTTCTTTCAGTCTTTCTTTTTACACCGGTATGCAGCACACCAAGTTTTTACCATGTCCAAAACCATGGAGCGTATTACATTTGTATTAACTTGGATCTTTCAGGGGTCAAGTTATTTAAGCGCTTATGGTTATGGGATCATGCATCGTATGCATCATGCGTATACGGATACGAAAGACGACCCCCACTCTCCTTCTTATGACGCCAATTTGTTTGCCATGATGTGGAAGACAAAAACAATATATCAAGATATTAATAACCAACGTATTGCTGTAGATCAACGTTTTACCAAGAACGTCCCGCAATGGAAAAAATTCGATGTATTTGCTGGATCTCGCTTTTCAAGATTGCTCTGGGTTGCATTATATGTTCTATTCTTTGCTTTCTTTGCGACCGCTTGGTGGCAATGGCTATTATTACCAATTACCTTCTTTATGGCACCTATTCATGGGGTGATCATTAATTGGTTTGGGCATATTTATGGTTATGCCAATTATAAAATGAAAAATACCAGTAAAAATTTATTTCGATTCGATTTTTTAATGATGGGCGAAGGGTACCATAACAACCATCACAAGCATGCTAGTCGGGCTAATTTTGGTGTAAAATGGTACGAAATTGATATCACCTATTTGATAATACGGGTATTGGATGCTGTTGGTTGTATTCAGTTAAAACCTATTAAGGTAAGAAAATAGAAACGGTGGGAATATCGCGGAGCTACTGAAATTTTAATACAAAACTCTTTACTTAAATTAAAATAACTCCGTGGATACGGCCTTTCAAAACTAGGATTCATTTTAAAAAGTCACAATTAGCGTAGTAGCGTAACTCGTACTTTCTTCTTTTTCAAACGCGTATTATTTGTTTTTTCAATAACGCTCGCCACTTTATGCTTGGGTACGGCAACAAAGGCGCAGTCTTGTTTTAGTTCGATAACGCCTACTTCATCACCCTTTAATTTTCCCTGTTTAAAAAATAGACCGGCTAGATCTCCTTTTGAAATTTTATCTTTTCGTCCACCAGAAATATATAAAGTAGCCCAAGGCGATTGCATAGTGATATTCTTGCTTTTTAGTTTTACAACATCTGACGTTGTAATAAAACTAGGCGTACTTTCATGCTTCCATTGCAATACGTAAGCCGTACCTTCTGCGTTCATTCTCGCTGTTCTTCCATTTCTATGGGTAAATTCCTCGGCTTTTATCGGTAATTGATGGTGTATAATAAAGTTAAGTTCGGGAATGTCCAAACCACGTGCGGCAAGATCTGTCGCTATAATGATTTGGTGGGTTCCATTTCTAAATTTTATCAAAGCCCTTTCTCTGTCTAACTGTTCCAAATCGCCATGAAAACACCCGTGCGGAATGTTATTCTCTTTTAACGCATCGCTTACAAACTGTATGCTGTCTTTAAAATTACAAAATATAATACCTGGTTGATTGCCTATATTATGCAACAGATGGACCAAGGTTTGTATTTTATCCTTTTGTGGAGCGAGTACCTTTTTAATAGCTAAGTTAGTCGTTTTCGCCCCCAGGTAATCAATCACCTTTGGATTCTGTACTCCAGCAAAGGTTGGGATTTCAATCCCTTGTGTTGCTGAAGTTAAAATACGTTTTTCAATAGCAGGAAGATGTTCTATAATTTCGCGCATTTCGGTTTCAAAACCAACTTCTAACGATTTATCAAACTCATCCAACACAATGGTTTTAATCCCTGAAACCCCAAACGTTTCGCGCCGTAAGTGATCTGCCACTCGTCCTGGTGTACCAATGACAATGGCGGGCGTATGTGCTAAGTCTACTTTATCTTTTGAAAAAGGCCTTCCGCCATACACGGCATTGGCTTTAAAACCAGAACCCATTTCACGTATCACTTGCTCTATTTGTATTGCCAACTCACGTGAAGGAACCAAAATTAGTAACTGTACTGTATCACTAGCTACATCTAGAGCATTGAGTGTAGGTAATAAAAAAGCAACCGTTTTACCGGTTCCTGTAGGAGATAACAACACGGTATTTGAGTTTGCAGTAATAGCTGAAAGTGCTTTTTCCTGCATAGGATTTAAAGCTGTGATCCCTAGTTTTGCTAAGATTTCCTGTTGAGATTTGAATTGGTTTGACATGAGGAGTTGGTAGTTAGTAGTTAGTAGTTAGTAGTTAGTAGTTAGTAGTTAGTAGTTAGTAGTTAGTAGT